>DUIP01000147.1:2837-3880 GCA_013330285.1 Candidatus Poseidoniaceae archaeon | reverse complement strand
GGTGCGCATGCCACCTACAACAATCATCCACCAGAAACTCGCCCGGTGCACGGCAGGGAGGTTGAAATTGAAGCCCTCCAAACATGGTTTGACGCTCGAAAGCCCTGTGCGGTTGTCCACGGTATCGCTGGAATTGGGAAATCGACACTGGTTGCTCATTGGCTTCAACAACTCTTGGAGGAAGATCCGCACCTGTCGATTTGTTGGTACCCTTGCCAACCGTGGGACCGTTCGCTTGGCCTCGCAACAAGTTTGCTCCATCGGTTTGGAATCGATGAATCACATGACCCCTACAATTTGATTGAGACCCTGCCGTTAAGCCCTGGTGGGAAGATTGACGTCGACGCTTGGCGGCGACGACTGCTCACCTACCTCACTGATGCCCGTACCATCCGTGAGCGATTCAAGAACGAAGCAGGCGGCCCACCTCCATACTGGTTGATTGTTCTTGATGATGTCCACCACATGGAGGAACAAGCACGGGACTTGCTCGGGGCTTTGTTACAAATCTCCACAAAAGCACCGCTTCGACTGCTTTTTATCTCCAGAACCACGCTCAAAGTCTATGATCGGAGGGATGTTCACACCCGCAACATCGTCAAGGAATTCCCAATCACCGGTTTGAGCTTAGAAGAAACCAAAGCGTGGCTGGACAACTTGGACCATCCGTCTGCAGCCAAAGCAGACGAAGTGCATGCGGCAACTGGTGGACACCCTCTTGCGCTTGAATTGTTGGAACTTTATGGACAACCAACGCACGGCGATTGGCTTCGGTTTTTGGATGAAGAAATCCTCACGACGCTTCCAGAACGTGAACAAAATTTGCTCGCCACCCTCGCCCTTGCCAAGAAACCAATGCCTTGGGAGCGACTTGCTGAAGCGGTACAGTGGGAAGGCAAACCTCCACAGAATCTGCTCAAGCATGGTCTGCTCATCGATTTAGAAGAGGGTATGTGGTTGCATGAAGCACTGCGAGAGCGATTGCTACGAGAAGTGGGTAGCGCTCAGACGCGCCGAAAACAACGTCTTGGTGAGTGAGTTCA
>DUIP01000147.1:0-2501 GCA_013330285.1 Candidatus Poseidoniaceae archaeon | reverse complement strand
GTTCAGAAATCCTCTGCGGTCATGTGCTCGTCGACCCACTGCAGGACGGCAGCCTTTGGCATAGCGCCGCTCTTTTGACCGACCAAGCGACCATTGTTGTAAAGGAACATTGCAGGGATGCCCCGAACACCAAGGCGGCCTGCGTTCATGGGGTTGGAATCGGTATCGACCTTTGCGACAATCAGTTCTCGCTCATCTGCGACTTGCTTCAAAACGGGCCCGAGCGCCTTGCATGGTCCACACCATGGCGCCCAGAAATCTACCAAAACCCAGCCATTATCGTTGACTGTGGTTTCGAATTCGCTGTCGGTCACTGTTCTCACTTCACCCATGGGGTTCACCTTATGGTCCCTCCAGTCCAAGGATTATGAGGGTTTGTACAGTAAATCATGCTGATTTGGGACGAAATCCTCTTCACACGCCCTCACTTGGAGTGGAATGAGGCGGTATCATGATCATTGCACCAAGTGTCCTTACAGCGGATTTGGCCGACCTTGCCACGGATTGTCGCGAAGCACTTGATGCTGGCCTCAATTGGCTGCACCTCGATGTGATGGATGGAAACTATGTACCAAACCTTACCTTTGGACCTCCAGTGATCAAATCACTTCGAAAAGCGCTCGGAGATGAGGCAGTGTTCGATGCCCACCTCATGATCTCCAATGCTGAATCATGCTTCCAAGACTACATTGACGCTGGCTGTAATCATCTCTCCGTACACGTAGAAGCAGCCACACACCTCCACCGTCTCGTGACCGCAATTCGCGCCGCAGGCGCAACTGTGGGGGTTGTGCTCAACCCTGGAACACCCGTTGATGCTGCCCTAGAAGTCCTTGCAGAATTGGACTTGGTCCTCGTTATGAGCGTGAACCCTGGGTTTGGGGGCCAATCATTCATTCCAACCGTAGAGAAGAAGATTCGAGTGCTCAAAGCAGCGATTGACAAGCAGGTTGCAGAGGGCGGCCGGCCAGTTCAAATCCAAATCGATGGTGGCGTCAAAGCGCACAACATAGCCATGCTCCAATCGTGGGGCGTGAGCAACTGTGTCGTGGGATCTGGGCTGTTCAATGACAAGGCATCGCTCAGCGAGAACCTTGCTGTGATTCATACAGCCCTTCAAGGATAAAGAACGGGTGGTTGCTCCGTGCGGATTTTGCTTGTGTCCCTTTTGTACCCGCTGCCAACCAATGCAGCGAGAGGTACATTCGTAGCCGATCATGCCCTTGCGCTCAAGAAAAACGGCCATGATGTTCGCGTCATTAACCCCCTGCCGAGGATGATGAAGTATCAAGAAGCTCGACGCTCGACGTTGACAGGGGTTGCTAAAGCACCAAAACAATTCGAGCATGGTGACATTGAGGTGTTGGCTCCGCGCTACACTGCGTTTCCCGACCACCCGTGGCCAAGCATCACCAAGTGGAGCGTTCGCCGCTCCACGAAGTCGATTGAATCATGGCTGAAGGATTGGCGCCCTGAGGCCATTATCTGCCACACGCTATGGCCTGCAGGGGTACTCGCTCAGCACCTCGCCCAAAGGTGGCAGGTGCCATGGACAGGTGTCGTTCATGGATGGGATGTCGATGTTGGTCTCGAGCATGAATCTGTGGCCGCCTCTGTCAAATCGTCGCTTTGTGCCGCAGATCACATGGTGGCTGTCTCAAAGCGTCTCGCCGAACGTTGCATTGAATTTGGCCGCAGCCCTGATGCAATCTCAGTCATTCCATGTCACGTTGCTGTCGAAGAGGAATGGTTGAAGCCGATGCTACCGTCCAGAAAACGGTGGCGCAAATCAAACATTGATGTTCTGTTTCCATCTGATCCGCGCCGACCGGAAAAGAATCATTTGCTCGCCCTCAAAGCCTGTGAGGCGCTCGAGGGACGCGGTTGGATCGTTGGCGTGACCACGCTCAAACAGCAACCTCGGCCGATTGTCTGGGACAGAATGCTCGTTGCAGATGTGACGTTGATCACCTCGAAGCGAGAATCTGGACCGCTGGTGGCCAAGGAATCAATGGTATGCGGCACACCTGTCGTGTCGCTCGATGTTGGTGATGTATCTGAATATTTACCGCCATGGGCGGTGGTTGAGAAAGCAGACCATGAATTGCTTGCAGATGCATGTGAAGAAGCACTCAAAGCGCGATGGGAGGACGGTTTTGCGCTCCCTGAAGCCTATGGTGAAGAGGCTGTCATGCTCCAGTGGAACGCAGTGCTTGAAGGCCTCGTGGAGTGAACATAAACAATCCAGTTCCTGCAAGAGCGAGTGGCCAGAAGAGAACGAAACCGACGCACGTCAGCAGGCTCAATCCAAGACCTAAACTCCAATCCAACTTTCGACGCGAAAACGAACCCCGTTCTCCAGCGAGGAAATGAGACAGCAAGAGCATGAAAACAGCTGTTGTACTCGAAGCAATTGCTGCTGCAAATACCCCTCTTGAAAATGAAGTCTCACTGGCCCAACCGATGAGAACGAAACCCAAAACTGCAGCAAAGGCGACCAC
>DUIP01000086.1:23995-30691 GCA_013330285.1 Candidatus Poseidoniaceae archaeon | reverse complement strand
GATGTCCGGTACCGTGATTGGGGATTACAAAAACAGCCTCTACATCGGTAATCGCCCATATCACATCTCCAAAGGTAACATCATGGGTGTTGTCCCTGGTGCCATCATCGGCGCAGGTGTCGCCATCTTCCTCTCCAAGCAACTTGCTGATGGGAACATCTCCTTGATGGCGCCCCAAGCAAATGCTTTTGCTACATTCTCAGTTATTTTTGCTGAGGGCCAAGGTGACTTGTACTTGCTCGGACTTGGGTTCCTCCTCGGTATGTTTGTTGAATGGGCCACAGGCATGGGCACTTCCTTCGGATTGGGTATGTACCTCGATGTCCCTCACACTCTACCAATGCTCATTGGTGGTGTCGCTCGTGATTCATGGGAAGAAAAGCGCTTGACACCTCGTATTGAAGCGATCAAGGAAAAGGAAGGGACGACCGTAGCCGAAAAGCAACGTGCGTTGATCCTGCTCGGGACCTTCATGGTTGCAGCTGGTCTCTTGACAGGTGAAGCCTTCTTTGGAACTGAATCAAGCATCTTGTCCTTCATTGATACCCTGGTTCCGAATCCCGATTCCCCAAGTTGGTACATCGGTCGAATGCTCGGATTTGTCGGTCTCAATGTTGCCATTGGTGGCGGAATTTACCTGCTCTTCAAGCGTGCTGGCGTGATTGGTACCTCCAATACAGTTGATGCAGTGCTCGAGGATTGAGCGTGATTGCATGACCTCAACCAAGCCCCCGCTATGGGTTTGGGTGTTGTTGGTCTCGGCGGTGTTTGGTGTCTCAAGTGCAGGGACTTTACTTCAACAGATTGAGCTTGATCCCTTGCTCAAGGCCTCATATCGTTTGCAATTGACTGCAGTTGTTCTCTTGCCATTGGCAGTGATGCAATGGCGCCAGCAATCAAGCGAGATCAAAGCACAAATGTTCGAGAAGCGGACGTTGCTTATTCTTGGATTGAGTGGTCTTGCTTTGGCGATGCACTTTGGGGCATGGGTTGCCAGTTTGAAGTACACCACATTGACCCATTCCTTGCTTTTTGTAACCGCACATCCGTTGATTGTGGTCGCGGGTATGTTCGCATTTGGAATGTTCCTTGCTGGTGTTCGACAACCAACTCAACGTGAGTTATTCGGTGCAGTCATCGGTTTTGCTGGAGCAGCATTGACGCTGCTTGATGAGGGCACTCAACAGGGCGACAATACGGTCACGCTTTTGGGTGATTCTCTGGCGCTTCTCGGTGCGCTAACAGTGGTTGGCTACATTGTCTGTGGGCGTATTCTTCGTGCTTGGATGCCTATTTTCCTCTATGCATTTCCAGTCACGTTTCTTGCAGCAGTTCTCCTCCTACCAGCATCGATGTTGCTTGAGCCAGACTTTGTAACCTACGGTGTTTTTGGATGGCTTGATGGATCATTTTTCTTGTGGTTCTTGGCGTTGGCATTGATTGCAGGTCTTCTGGGTCATACCGGTCTGAATACATGTTTGAAGTACTTCTCACCTCTTGTCATTTCTGCATGTGTGACGCTTGAGCCTGTGATTGGTTCGTTGATTGGCTACGTTCTTTTCGAAACTGATTTGCCGGGCCGCTGGACATGGCTTGGTGGAGCGATCTTAATGGTTGGTTTGATGCTCATTGTAACCGCAACACATTCTATGGATGATACGAACCCTCAAACATCAGAAGCCATCGAACAGGAGTGAGGACCATGGTCGATCAAACTCCTGAGGGCGGCTGGCTGCTTCTGACCAACGACGACGGCATCGAAGCTCCAGGCTTCAGAATGCTCGCACAAGCCTTGAACAAAGCTGGTCATTCCATCATTGCTTTTGCACCATCAGAAAACAACTCGGCAGCAGGCATGAGAATCAATCTGATGAAACCAATGAAATTGAGACCACGTCATGATCTTATTCCAACCTGGGGTCTTGACGAATCAAAAGCAGAAGTTCGTCTATTCGAACTTGATGGCACGCCATGTGATACGATGATTGTCGCTCTTGATGGCGGCATTCAACATGTGGCTCCTGGCGTGGTTCCTCGCCTCGTTGTTTCAGGGGTCAATCTTGGGCCAAACATGTCTCAAGACTCCTATCACAGCGGAACGATGGGGGCAGCTCGCGAAGCAGGCTTGTACGGCATGCCTGCTCTTGCCTCATCCTTAGCTTCCTTCGAACTGGACGGGATGGAGGGTGCCGTGAAAGCCACAGTGGATTTGATCGAGGTGGCTTTGAAAGCGCTTCCACACACTCCAGAGAATCTCCGACGCCCACATGTTGATGTCTCTGCCAGCCATCTGACCCGATGGCCAGAGATTCCGGCCACACCTGCTTGGGAAGACGATCCTAAGGGGGCCTTACGTACAGCATTCCGTCATGGGGAACTCATGCTCAATCTCAATGTGCCACCGGTATGGGATGGTTCTGTGACGACCACTCGTCTTGGAATGCGTTGGTACCGTAATGCCGTGAGTTTTGGCTCTATTGAAGAAGACGAAACAGCGCTGTTCACCATTGGTGGCGCAACCATTGACCACAGCCCAGTCCATCAGAGTGATTGCGACGCAGTCGATTCCGGCCACGCCAGTGTAAGTTGTCTCCCTGTTTGGCCACAAACGCATCCGCTGGCTTTAGATGACGGTCTGCTCAAATGGGTATTGGAGTCTTCAGAAGGCGGCTATCCAGCATGGCTTCACGCCTGATGGAGATTCAATTCCACCCCTTCATCGAGCAGGAAATGACAAACGCCAACGGCCATGTGTCCTTGCAACCATACATCGCCAAGTGAACGTGAAACCACCGTCTCTTTGATCACATCGGGCAAAGGTTGGTCGTCACTTAACACAAAGGCAAGATCTTGACCGTGAACTGTAAAATCACCTCGCTGTCCAGAGGCATGTGAGTGTGCCTGGCTTTTTGATGGTAGTATTGCTTCTGAAGCCCAAAGGCGAGGTGCATCTGCATCGAGTGCGATGACCGTTGAGGTGGACCACTCTGCGAGCGTATGTGTGATGTCACCACCCGAGTCATAGATTCCTGATGAGCGTTCAATCCAGTGCCCTCGTGCTGGTGTTGGAAGTTTGATCACCTTGGCAATTTGTCCAGCGACCGCACGCTCTTCTGCATGAACGCCCTTCAATTCTGCACCAATGAACTTGATTCGACGGGCCGGGCCAGGCCCGCCCATGAGATGGAGCACCACTTCAGTGTCGTGGCGTAGCCCATGACTTGTCAGCAGGCTTGACATCAAGGCCCTCACAAGGACATCCATCCGTCCAGCAGCTCCTGCCATGTCGTTGAGTGGAAGTTTTCCTTGTGCCATCGCCCTGTGGCCAATCACAGCAAATCTACGCATGGTGCTCACCTACCGCTCTATGAAGGTACGAATCGCATCGCACATCTTGTCTTCATCTTCGAGAATGAAGTGGCTTCCATAAGCATCGACAAGGTAGCCCCGAGGCTTCTCTTCATCGCTGAGGTCTTCAAGCCGATTTGCTATGACTGCAGTCATGCCAGCCTTTTCGATTTGTGCAGTCGCTCGGTAGATGAGGTCCTTTTGCTTGATGCCTGATTCAAGCTTGAATCCGATTCGAACAGCGTCTTTACAAGGTTCTTTGAGGGCCATGATGTGCTTCTCACTTTCGACTAACTTGACATCAAGCCCGCCTTGTTGACTGGCAATTTTACCTTCAGCAGGGGAATCCACCACATAGTCAAGAACAGCCGCAGCATGAATCCATGCATCGATCCTGTCGTTCGACAGCGCCTTTAGTTCGGCGAGCATTTGTTTCGGTTCTGGTGCTCGGATGACAAGAGGGAGCCATTCTGGTTGCGTGGCTGTGGTGATTCCAGCCACGCATGTGACGTCGTGTCCGTGCCGGTAGAGGTCATTGGCCACGGCAAAACCTGTTGTACCGCTGCTGTAATTTTGGATGAAACGAACATCATCGATAGAGGATCGTGTGGCCCCAAGGGTCACAACGATGGACTTTCGTTGAGGTTTTTGGGCGTTGACCAGATGACAGAATGTAGCAACCGTCGTTTCGTGATCGGGTGTCTTACGCTTCCCCTCTGCTTCTTCACCCCAAAGCACATTGATCCCCTCAGTTCGTGCCCGATCAACCAGTTCACTTGTGATTGGATCATTGGCGAGGTCAATGTGCATGCTTGGCACCATCATGACGGGTGTGCCACGACTTCGTGCGACGCTAAGGGCCATCAACAGGGGCCCATTTTGTAGACCATGAAGAGAGGAGGCCAGGGTGTCTCGTGTCGTTGGAACAACGAGCACTCCATCAGCCGTGTTGAGGGCTTCCATATCGCCATCCCAATCGGTGATGACTTCACCTTGTGTCGCCCAACGAACAGCCAATGGTGTGATGATGCGCTGGGCAGCAGTGGTCATGATGACGGTGATTTCGGCTCCCTGTCGCCTTAACTCCCTGGCAATTCGCACGGTATCAACCGCTGCTATGCCACCGGAAACGCCCAAAACCACACGTCGTCCGGCAAGGGCAGAGCCTCGCACTTCAACGTCAGTATCACGTACCGCCATGGTTGCGCCACCATGCACACGAACATGATTGCTTCGGCGCAAGATGCACAGCGATGAAGGCGTCACAAAGCATAGCCTCAAGGTAGGTAAGTCCGTCGTTTTGCCATGGCCGGGAACCGTGGGGACGAACTTGTCGTCGCAGGAATGCGACCACAGCAATTCCTTGGAACGGGTAACCCCTATGATCCAATCCATCGCGGCACGTCCCTCATTCTTTTCATTGACAGCTTGATCATCTTGTTCGTGATTTATGCTCTTTCCACCATCCTCGCACCGTCGATCGTGGAAGTTTCACTTGGCCTAAGCGCAGCCCTTCTCACGATGAATTGGCTCGCTTATCGCCGGAAGTCGAAGGTGGCCTATTGGTTCGCTCCAATCATCATTGGATTTGCCTCTCTCTTCTTTTTGTTTGAAGCCTTGAGCATGCTCTGGATTGGGAGTTATTTCTTCGCCTTCCTGATGATTTGGGCTTGCTTTAGTTCAGTTCGGAGGGTCATGACTCACTTCCACCCTGGATACCGCCATGCCTACCACAATACGACTGAAATTATCCCCGATCTTCCTCTTGAACCTGGAGAGATGTATGCTGCATGCCCGACGTGCCTTGCCGTTCTTGCGATCCGCCCAGCTATGCTTCACTCAAGCGACAGGTGCCCACACTGTCAAAGTCAACTTGTCAGCGATGAACTGAGTGCAAAGTACGAACAAGAATGAGCGGCGTTGCCTGTCTCAAAACTTTGGTTTGACAAACACAGTTGTGGCGTTTTCCAAATCGATGTCTTCATCAATGTCGTCATTGGCTTCTTCTGCGTCGTCCAATGCTTCATCTGATTTGGAAGAACGTCCCGATGAGGATTTCACCTTCTTTCCTTTCTCTAAACGAATGATTTGTTTCTGCATCATTTCGAATTCGATTTCCATATCGTCCATCAAATCTCGCATTTCTTCCATACGAGTGCTGAGTCTTTTGGTCAGCTTCTTGAGTTTACGCAAGGTTCTGTCTTCAGACATAGATCTCTCTCCGTTTCTTTGGCACAGGCTTTAGGTTCGCATCAGCGAGTTGCTAGTGTGAGGGAAGACCACATCTCTTCAGGGACTTCCATAGCCAATCGGAGGCCACCCATTGCGCCAAGACGCACTGGATCGTCAACCACGTGGACATTGACCTCGCCCATATCGGACAAGCGTCGCTCAATCATGGCTCCGAGGCCCTTGATACCTGAACCGCCACCAGCGAGAACCATGTTTCGGCGGAACTCGTCGTGATATTCTGGGTTCGAGCCTGCGATGAGTTGCTTCACATTGTCAACAATTGGGTCAACGATTGCTTCGCAAGCCGCTTGGATGCAGTCTGTGATGTCGAGGTTCATGGCCTTACCTTCAATTGAGAAGTCAACCATGATTGGGTTTTCAGGGGTGTGTGTGCCAACAAAGGAGTACTGTTCCTTCCATCGGCGAGCCATGTCCTTGGTGATTTGAGCACCATTGAATTTGGATTGAATTTCCTTGATCAGTGCACGGTCAATGAAATCTCCAGCGTGGCCGGTGTGCATCTGGTCATCTGGACCAGGAATTGTACCGTAGACACGGCAAAGGTCAGCAGTTCCAGCACCAATGTCGATGACAAGGGTGTGTTCAATCATGTCAAGAGCATAAGCAACAGCAAACGGTTCCGAAATGATCATTGCAGCATTGACTGAGCCCGCAGCAGCGTCAAAAATAGCGGTCTTGTCAACGTAGGATGCTTCCGCAGGTGCACCAATGACGGCGACAACACGGTCGTATTCTTCAGGGTCGGACAAACCGATGAGGTGGGTAATGAAGTGTGCAATGAATTCACGATCTTCTTGTGTGTCCTTAATGACACCAAGTTCGAGTGGTCTAAAGAGGTTCAATGCGAGTCGATTCTTGAGTGCTTCTTCACCAAAGAGAACATCACGCTTGAGGAAATTTCGTGCGATTGGGTCCTTAGGTGTACCAATCACAGTCAATTCTTCTTCTTCGTGACTGTCGGAGGAAACCATCACCGAGCGAAAGGTCCCCAAGTCAATTCCAATGTACAGTACTTCTTCTGCCATAGCCTTCCCATCGCGACCTACCTTATGAAGAATACCTCGCTGTTGAGCGGTCTTGAATGACGGTTCAAGA
>DUIP01000086.1:3476-23598 GCA_013330285.1 Candidatus Poseidoniaceae archaeon | reverse complement strand
AGAAGGCAACGAACTTACCTCAGCACCATGCTTCACAAGTTTCACAATACCATGCAGCATATTCAGGATACAATTTGGCCATCTTCGAACATTGTGTGCACTCTTTGAGAGCTTGATCACCACAGACTTCCATGACCATTTGCACGTGATACACATCATCGATTCCAAGTTGTTGCCGCATGGACCAGAGCAACTGATCTTCGCTTGGAGAAATGATTCCGTCTTCGAGGACGAGTTCAACGACGTTCCGATAATCTTCGAAATCACGGATATCTCTGGCGTCAAGAACGACACCATTCTTCTCAGCAACGATGTCCGTACCCCCGGGGTCATCAACGAAAAGGACCAATGATTCAGGCTTGAGTTTGTCATCTCGAAGTTCCAATGAGATTCGAACACCTTCGAGGGTTGCATAGACCAGACTGGAATTGTTGTTGATGACGTTCGTGATGGAGCGTGCAGTGTCTGCTGCACTGCGTCCTCTTCGCCAACCATTTGGATCGGCGACGTTGAATTCATAGAATTCTGTACCCAGTCCGGGGTACTCCAATCGAATCTCTTCTCCGCCATCAAAACCATTGGCAACAATTGTGAGTGCTGCCACTTCGGTTGAAACGATGTTGTCGTCATCATCGAAACTGATCATCAGCGGTTTGCGATCTTCTGTTGCGGTGTTGAAGTGGCCTTTCATGCCACTCATCCATTTATCCTCCAATCGACTAAGCGATGCTTCTTGTTCTTCTGTGAGGTTTGACTCAACGCCCAGCACGCCAGCGAGGCTTCCAGATTCAACTTCTTTCTTGAATTCCTCAATCATTTCCGCATCTTGCCTGTATGTTGGAGGTGGCATGCGAGTTGATTCTTCAACATGGTTTGGATCCGCCCATTCATGGTTACAGGAGACACACATAAGGTAGCCCTTCATGGTTGATGATTGGGCTTCGCCACCGCAGCGTGGGCAATCTCCGCCTTCGGTGTATTGGAGATTTTCAACAGCATCGCGGCGGCCTTTCCTTATGTTCCCAAACCCTGCCATAGACTGGGGAGGTGATTGCCTTTCTATCAATACTTTGGGCGATATAATTGGTGAATCAAAATTAATTTGATGCAGGTATTGCTTTCATACCATAGCGGATGAGACCTTCCTGCGCATAGATTCTTCGAACGACGAAGGTGACCTGATCTCCAATCGAGGGTTCGTATTGTTCATCATCAGCGATCAAAAATACGCCACAAGGCCCTTGCTCAAATCGAACAAAGACCGTCTGAATTCCCCCAAGAACAGGTGCTCGCAGAGCAAATTCAGATGGTGCGCCTGCTGCACTTAGTTTGGTCCATGATTCAACCACAGCCGATGCCAAGAGTGGGCTGTTGGCTTGTTGCAGTCGCTTTCCATCGCCGTCCATTTGACGTGGCGGCCATACGAGTGCATGGTCATGTGATTGAGCCATAAAGCCCAGGCGTGCATCAGCACCTTCCATGTACGCAGCTTCAGAGACATAGGCGCCTTGGGATACGTGTGTAGAACTCAGCTCTTTTTCCCAAGCGGCTTGCATATCAGAGTAAAAAGTAGAATCCAAGGATTCGAGTTCGGAGGGCCCGTGGAATCCCAAATCGCGTTCCAGATCATTGGTGAAAACCAGGGTGGCTTCCTCGCCAACCAGAAGGTTCCAGTCACATGCTTCCTCTTCCTCACCGCACAACACTGTGACGCCAGTTGCACTCTTGACGGCAGACGGGTTGACCAATGGTAGGCTGCGAATTTCGCTGATCATGATTCCACGGCTCGAAAGCAAGTGCAAACCAGCAATGGCCATGGTCGTGTAATCTGAATCGGCGCCAAAAACAAGAACATCGTTGTGGATGTAGGGCGATTGCATCATCAGGGCGTTTTCATCAAACATGCCTAAGTAACCTTGCCACTCAATCACTTCGTTCATGAGCGATCCCTCCCAAACACGTGAACGGCACATGTGGCACCAGAGCCACCAACGTTGTGTGTGATTCCAATTTCTGCATCCCGCACTTGTCGAGCATCTTCCACACTTCCTCGCAATTGCTTGAACACCTCAACAGCTTGTCCGGTCCCAGTTGCACCAAGCGGGTGTCCTTTGGATTTGAGTCCGCCACTTGGGTTGATACAGACATCACCTTGGTTGCGTACACCCCGTTGTTCTCGGGCAAATACCCCGCCTTGGCCACGCTCTGCAAACCCAAGATCTTCGGTAGCCAAGAGTTCTGCAATTGTAAAACAATCATGCACCTCAGCTAAATCCACGTCTGCAGCGGTAATTCCAGCAGCTTTGTAGGCTGCACTGGAGGCCTGTTGTGTGGCTTTGACTTGCGTGATGCTTGGGCGATCGTGCAAAGCGAGATAGTCGGACCCTGCTCCAGATGAGCGAAGCCAGACCGGATCGTCGGTGAATTGTCGAACCACATGATCGGCTGCAAGGATGACGGCCGAAGCACCATCTGATGTAGGGCAGCAATCATAGAGCGTAAGCGGGTCGGCGACCATGAAACCACTTTGTGCCTTCTCAAACGAAACCTGCTTACGAATATGAGCCATTTCATTTTCAAAACCATGCATGTGATTCTTGACGCTGATATTGACGAGATCATCGTGGGTTGAATCGTACTCGTGAAAATGTCGGCGCGCCATAAGTGCATAGGTGCCAGGGAAGGTCAGTCCAGCAAGACGCTCCCATTCGGTATCGCCAGAAACGCCAAGCCAAAACCGTCGGCGTTCTGCTGAGAGGTCATTCATTTTCTCGATTCCACCTGCGACAACAACATCCGCTTGCCCGCTCTTGATCGCCATCCATGCGTCACGTAGAGCAAATCCAGATGATGCACAAGCATTTTCCACGCGTCGAACTGGAATGCCCTCGAGGCCTGAATGTTCGGTAAGCAGTGCTGCGGTATTGCCAAGTTGTCCTCCACCAAAGGCAACGCTTCCGATGAAGGCTTCATCAACATGCCTTGGTTCAAAATTTTGGTCGACGCTTGCAAAAGCTCGCTCAGCAGCCTCAGCCCACATACCCTTCAATCCAGACGGGTGGTTTCCGTACTTTGTTTGACCTGCACCAATGACGGCGACATCGACCATGCCATAACCAAAAGCCCTCAGCATTTGATTTGCTCGGTTGAAATCGTGTGTCGACGCAGTTGGTTCCACCCTATACTCTAAGAACACGGTCTGCTCCCCGGCAAATATGCTACGTCAATGTCGGAGTAGATCCTGCAAAATAAACAACGGATTTTTCTCAGGTCCAAACTGCCATGTTTGCAACGAAGAAGGCAAATTCATCATGAGTGACCGTGAGGCAAATTCCCTTGGTCGCATGCTTGCATTGGTCCTCCGTCACGCTCCTGAAAAGTTCAATGTGGAAATGGACATCAATGGATGGGTCAACTCTCGTGAGTTGTCAGAAAATATTGCCAAGCAACGCCGTCACTACCACTGGTTGCGTGGATGGCACTTCGCAGCCATTGCAAGTTCCGATGAAAAAGGTCGATACCAAGTTGAAGGCGACATGCTTCGAGCAACCTATGGCCACTCCATTGAGCTGGAACTTGACCTTCCAACCGATGACATTCCAGAAGCACTTTACTGGCCTTGCGAACCTGAGCAAGTTGAAACCATCAAGGAACTCGGGATCACTGCAGGCGACCGCAAGCACGTCCACTTGTCAAAATCGATCAGCAACGCCATGGAAGCGGGTCACGTTCGAATTGATCGTCCGGCTATTCTTGAAGTTGATACGGTCAGAGCAATTGCAGACGGCCACGTCATTTACCGAGCAGGTACAACAGTCTACCTCGTCGATGAAATGCCTGGTGAGTACCTGTACCAAATCGAAGACGATGACCCAATGGTGCTCGAAATAATTGCGCAGTGGGAACTCGAAGAAGAAGAGTGAACTCACTTTTCTTGTCCACAAGCGGGACAGAAACTGAGATCTGCTTCAAGGTGTGCGCCGCAAGCAGCACAATGCATGCTACCGGTTTTCAAAGCCTCAATCTTGTTGACGGGTGGTGCTGCCGGATCGTTTTCCTTTGGCTTGACCAACCGCAGCGGGTCGATGCCGTGCTCCTGAAGTTCTCTAAATCGATTTCCAAAGATGATCGCTTCTTGGATGGCTGCTTCAATTTGCCACTGGCGCTGTTGTCGCTCTTCTGCATCCGGAATGTCCGTTGACTCCTCCAGCACGGCTTGCAAATGTCGCATGAAATCACTGAGGCTCGGACCTTCTGCCATGCAAGTGGCTCTCAGCCAAGCCTCATCAATGCTTGGTGCATCTTCTTTTGTTGAACTCGTTGAGGCAACCTCATGAGCCAAGGCGGATTGGAGGGACCATGCGTGAACGGGTTGTCATCAAATGGGGCGGTGGTCTCATCACCGACAAGACGACACTCTGCACTCCTAAATTGGAGGTCATTGCAGACCTAGCCGCTGTAGTAAAGCGTTGTGTTGACAACGATGTGGACGTCATTTTGGTCCACGGCGCCGGTTCGTATGGTCACCTTCGTGCAAGGCATTGGAGGTTGAATGAAGGCAGAGTGAGCGACGATATTTCGCCGGATGACCAATGCTCAACACAAGATGACGCCGTCGCCTGTGTTCGACAAGAGATGATGGAGTTGAACGATCATGTATGCACCGCACTCCAACAGATTGGCATTACGACTGTGGTTCATCCACCTCACCGTTGGGCCAAGGGTGTTGGAGCTGATTTCCAAGGTTCTCTTTCTCGGTTTGATTCAAGAAATGGCACGGTGATGATCACCTTCGGTGACGTTGTACCAGTCGATGGTGAGGCAGAATTTGGCATTCTATCTGGTGATGATCTTGTGTACAGGTTGGCAACAGAAGTTCCCTATGTTGAGCGACTGGTGTTTGCCATCGGCGGTGTTGACGGCTTACTTCGATGCCCCCCCGACCGAGCAACCGATGAGGATTTGATTGAAGTTTGGTCGCCATCCATTGAATTTGAAGGCGAGCACCAAAGCGAAATCGATGTGACTGGTGGTATTGGACTCAAGGCTGCTCGCGGTGCACAAGCTGCGGCCAAAGGAGTGGAAG
Organism: Candidatus Poseidoniaceae archaeon; assembly: GCA_013330285.1. Lineage (GTDB taxonomy): Archaea > Thermoplasmatota > Poseidoniia > Poseidoniales > Poseidoniaceae > MGIIa-L1 > MGIIa-L1 sp8160u. Next base: position 18,512 of record DUIP01000086.1, on the reverse strand, counting down.
TTCACATGGTCAACGGCGACTTTGCCGATCGTGTCTATCATGCTTGTATGGGTCATGAAGTTCGAGGCACTCGGGTGATTGATTCGTAATCTCACTCTGCATTGGTGAACGATTTTGAGAGAACTCTTCATGTAGCGACCGCGCATCGAAGGGATGAGGGACTGCTATGTCGGGCTACGGAATCACGGATGTCCCGACCATCGAACTGGAAGAGGATGAGCAAAATCTACTCACATCTCTTGGTGCAGATGCCACTCAATCAGCCTTGATGGCTGAAGCGATTATTCTCACGGATGAATGGGATGGTGTCCTTGGACCGGGTTCAAAAATTGCTGCTCATCGTGGTGCAGGAGCGTTCCATCGTGCCTTTAGCGTCCTCCTTTTCGATAGCCAAAAGCGCCTTCTTCTCCAACGCAGGGCTTCAGACAAAGTGACGTTCCCTGATGTTTGGGCCAATTCCTGCTGCTCTCATCCACTTCACAGCGATGAAGAGATGGATGAAACCGATTATATTGGCTCAAAACGGGCCGCAGTTCGCAAGTTGGAGCAGGAACTAGGCATTCGACCTGAGCAAGTCCCTCTCGATTCATTCCATTTCATCACAAAAATGCGCTATTCAGCGAGGATGAATGAGATTTGGATTGAGCGTGAAGTCGATCACATCCTTGTCATCCAGGCCGATGTGGATTTGAATCCGAATCCAAATGAAATATCTGAAGTCAAATGGGTCACTCGAGATGAACTTGAGGCCATGCTGGTCGATGAAGATGAAAATGCTGGCGTCATTGCCCCGTGGTTCCGTTGTATTGCAGCACTGGTTATGAATGAGGAATGGTGGCAGGCTGTCGGCGATTCAGAAGCATTAGAGCGCCTCGTGGACGGACAGATTCACGACATGGGTGATGTGAGCCATATGCTCCCTGATGCCCAGGGTGCAAATCTCATGACTTCTCTTGCCGAGATCAAGCCATTGGTTGAAGCACGAATTGAACGTGCACTCACACATACGTCCCATCCCCGTCTTTCTGGTGCTATGATGCACCTTGTTGAAGGTGGAGGCAAGCGATTGCGAGCATGCATGCCTTGGATGGTAGCCAAGGCTGTTGGCGATACACACGCTGGACTTCTGGATGTTGGTGCTGCAATCGAAACCATTCACAATTTCACTTTAGTCCACGATGATATCATGGATGATGATGACACACGTCGTGGTCGCAACGCTGTTCACATTGAATATGATTTGCCGACAGCCATCAACGCAGGTGATGCTATGCTTGCCATTGCCTTTGAAGCAATGGCTGTTGCTGAAGGTATTGAACACGCGATGCTCCCCTTCTTGGTGAAGCGTATTGGCCGAATGGTGCGCCGTGTTTCAGAAGGTCAACAGCTCGATATTGATTTTGAGACGATGGACAGCGTTTCAGAAGAACAGTACATCGAGATGATCACCGGTAAAACGGCTGTGATGTTCCTCACCTGTGCCGAAATCGGCGCCTACCTTTCAGGTGCAGATGAGGAGACTGTCCAGTGCATGCACGATTGGGGCCTTGCCGTAGGATTGTGCTTCCAACTGATGGATGATTTGATCGATGCTCTTTCAGACTCGGAAACACTTGGCAAACCCTGTGGTTCTGATGTGGCCCAAGGCAAGCGTACCCTGATGGTGATTCATGCCCTAAGGCAACCTGATAGTGATGCAAAAGCAACCTTGTTGAGTGTTCTCGGTAAAGGAGATGCTGCGTCACAAGACGAAATTGATGCTGGACTCAAAGCGCTTGCCGACCTTGGCTCAATCCAATACGCCCGTGAACGTGCGGAAGCGTACCATTCGAAGGCACATGAGTGCCTCAATCAATTGCCAGATGGGCCTGCTCTGCGAGCTCTTCGGGAGTTAACGGACTTCCAGTTGGCCCGAATCAGTTGATTCATTCAATTCGGATTGCTTCACCATGGTGGAGGACGCCTTCACGTATGACTTCGGCGTACCAGCGAGTCTTTTGAGGCATCACTTTGTGCGACAAAGCTTTGAATCTGCCATCCAAAAATGACGCTTTGATGGTTTTGCAGGGTGGAGCATCACTCGTGATTCGAAGGGTGACTTCTCCAGTTTGAATCACAGAACCAACCTTGAACTCAGTCCAAGAAATACCGCTGATCAGTAGATTTTCACCCGTTGTGCCTCCAGAAATCGGGTGGCCCTCGTCTTGGAGTTGTTCCATCACATCCATTGACATGAGGCACACAGCCCGAGATGGACCTCCATGGTGTTTGAGATCATTTTGTCGATCGCCCTCACAACCATTGATGGTCACTTGCAAGGTATCCACACGAGGTTTCGGGACCCCACCAATTGGTGAAGCGAAGAGGCCCTCAATCGAGCCGATCATTTTCCTCACTCGGCATAGTAAGATTCTGGGTAAGGTTCTGGCTTGAGTCCCTTACGTGTTCGGATTTCTCCGACGACCTTGTCAAACAATTGTGGAGGAAGTTGTTGGAAACCGAGGTTTTCAGTGTTCCAAACCGCTCGTCCTTGGGATGCTGCACGAATGTCGTTTGAGAAACCGAAGGTTTCAGCGATTGGTAGAACGCCAACAACAGTTGTGACTTCACCTTCAGATGGCATATCTTCGATAATTCCACGGCGGTTGGTCACTTCACGGGTCACTTGTCCAAGCCAATCATTTGGAACGGAAACGAACGCCTTTTGCATTGGTTCGAGAAGAACGGTGCGAGCACGAAGCATAGCACCTTTGATTCCGTTTCGAACAGCAGGAATGGTCTGGGCAGGTCCACGGTGGATTGCGTCCTCGTGCAACTTTGCATCGACGAGTCGAACAAACATGCCTTGAACTGGTTCATCAGCAATTGGTCCCTTAACACACACAGCGTTGAACGCTTCGATGATCAGTTCACGAGTTTCGTGAAGCCCTTGGATACCCTTGGTGTCGTTGACCAATACGTTGGTTCCATTAATGGCGTAGATCTTGCGCATCAAATCCTTGTCCATGCCGAGTTCACCAAACATGTTTCCTTTTTCCTTAGCGTCGCTGGAACGAACTGGTCCATCGCCGAGCTCACCATTGCGGAGTGCTGCGACGACTTCCTCGGATAGAGCTTCTATTTCGAAGAAGAATCTGTTGTGGCGGTTTGGGGACTTGCCTTCAAATGCATGTCCACGGTTGCTGCCTTCAATTCCTTCACGGTAGACCACAATAGGTGGGCTGACCTTGACCTTGATGTTCTGCTCTTCTTCGATTCGGTACACGGTGATTTCCAAGTGGAGTTCACCCATTCCAGCCAGAAGTGCCTCTCCAGTTTCTGCATTGGTGGTGACTTGCAACGAAGCATCAGCCTTAGCGAGGGAACGAAGAGCATCGATGAACTTTGGAAGGTCCTTCATGCTCTTTGGTTCAACCGCAACAGTGACCACAGGGTCAGAATAGTGCCGAATGGCTTCGAAAGGAACGAAGTCCTTGTCATGTGAAAGGGTCACACCAGCCGCCGCCGAGCGGATACCGGTGAGCGCTGCGATGTTTCCTGCAACAACCTTTGGAACGGTAATACGGTCACCACCGACCATCATGCTGACTTGCTGAACACGTTCTGGTTTTGCAGCGCCGATAGCGAAGACAGATTCACCCTGTGCGATTGCACCGGAGTAGATTCGGCCAACAGCGACTTCACCTGCGTGAGGGTCCATCCAAATCTTGGTGATCATCATGGCCAGTTCTGCTTCAGGATCACAGGACATCATCGATTTTCCAATTTCGGAATCGAGGTCACCGGTCCAAATGTTAGGGACACGGTATGGTTGTGCTTCAACAGGGCCTGGCAACTTGGTGACCGCCATGTCAAGAAGAACTTCGTGAACTGGCGCCTTGGAAGCAAGGGTCTTTTGGTCTTCGTTGTTACAGTATTCGAAAATTTCCTTAAACGAAATGTTGGACTTGGCCATATAAGGGACGGTAATTCCCCAGTTGTGGTAAGCCGAACCAAAGGCAACAGTACCGTCTGCGACAGAAACTTGCCAACTCTTCTTGAATTCTTCAGGAGCGAATTGCTTGATGAGTCGGTTGACCTTCTTGATGGTCTCAGTGAATCGAGCCATCATGTCTTCAGGTGTCACTTGCAATTCGTTGATCAATCGATCGACCTTGTTGATGAACAGGACCGGCTTGACCTTCTCTTTGAGGGCTTGACGAACCACTGTTTCTGTTTGTGGCATTGGTCCTTCAACAGCGCAGGCGAGGATGAAACATCCGTCGACAGCACGCATAGCACGAGTGACGTCACCGCCGAAGTCAACGTGACCTGGCGTGTCGATGAGGTTGATGAGGAAATCAGTGCCTTCAACGGCGTGGACCATCGAAGCCGATGCTGCGTTGATGGTGATTCCACGAGCGGATTCTTGCTCATCGAAATCGAGAACACGTGCGGCACCCGCAAGGTCGCTGGACATCATTCCTGCACCTGCAATCAGGTTGTCAGACAGGGTCGTCTTTCCGTGGTCAATGTGTGCTGCGATGCACAGATTTCGAATCTGTGGCAAAATGTGCATGACCTCTGTGGCCTTCTTGATGTTGTCTTCCTTTCGTCCCATGAAATCACCTGTGACTTCTCGTCGTTCTTGGCCACCTGAAAGGGGTTCTTAAGGACCTCGCAACGAAGGCGAAGAAAGCGATGCTGTAAGCCAACAAAGTTTCCACACAACCATGAAGGTACCGGGACGGTTTCCCGGTGTGATGGGCTTGCTGAATCGATCAGCGAGCAGATGCGGCAATTCGTTCCACTTCTTCCTTCTTGCCAACGGCAAAGGAGGTCACGTCGCCTGCAGCAGCCTTGGTCAGTTCATTGGTAATGCAACTGGTCAAGGTTCGCTTGGACTTGTGTGTGCCTTGTTGTGCGCCCTTGGCAAGGTTGCGAAGAGCGACGTCAAGACGACGGGAGGGCGAGGAGTCAACAGCCTTTGGTTGGGAGACTGCACCGAATTTAATTCGGGTGATTTCTTCCATTGGAGCGGCGTTGCATAGAGCGTCGACGAAGATCTGCAATGGGTTTTGTCCAGATTTTTCCGCAATGGTGTCGAGCGAAGTTTCGAAGGCCTTCATTGCGCCTTGCTTCTTACCGGTGTATGGACCGGTTCGCATCAGTTTGTTGATGTAGCGCTCGACAACCGACAACTTTGCCTTACCAAACCAAGCGTTAGCGTGGCGTCCGCCACTGTGAGGGACACCGACGGTTGTGAGGTTGATGTATGGAGCAAGTCCAGGATCCCTGCAGGTGATGCCTGAAGCGTCCCACTTGCCAAAGACAAGGGTTCCAATTCCTGCAATTGGTCGAACTTCTTCGACTTCTTCCACAGCTTCTTCGACGACTTCTGTTTCGGACATGATATGCACCTCAGCGGACAGGCTTCTCCTTTCGACCACGGACCATTTCATCGAGTGAAACGCCGTTGACTTGGATGACCTTGTAGCGGACACCAGGAATGTCACCGTATGAACGACCCATGCGTCCACCGATACCTTCGACCATGACTTCATCGTGTTCGTCGATGAAGTTGATTGCACCATCACCTGGGGCGAAAGCAGTGAGTTTGTTTCCGTTCTTGATGAGGGAAATCTTGACCGCCTTGCGGATTCCGGAGTTCGGTTGTTTTGCTTCAATACCGACCTTTTCGATCACGATACCCTTGGCCTGAGTGGAACCTGCAAGCGGGTCGTGCTTGGCTCGGGACTTGAGCATACGCTTCTTGTATCGACGGTCAGACCATCGAAACTTTTGGCGGTCTTTTGCCATTTTAGCACCAGCGAAGAGTCCTCTACCCATGATAATCACTGCATTGAAGCATTTCGCCGACTTGAAGCCCCTATTTAACAACAACCATGGAAGCGTGTGAGCCCTACAGAACCCGGAACGCACGGTATGGTATGAAATGCATCGAATTTGAGTCGAATTCAAAGGGTGAAAACTGTGTCGGCCGGAGGAGTTTTCTGAACGAAAGTTCAAGCGGCGAGTGTTGGTGGCGACACCATGGCATTTCGCGACCACCTGAAAGCGGCTCAAACCGAAAGCGCACCAGTCAGCATTATCCATGGTCTATGGGAGCACTCACGGGCGTCAAATCATGCCTTGACAGTTTTTGACAATCTTGTCGAAACACCGGGCCATCGAGCCGCCGTCAATATTCTGACACGGGACCGTCTTTGTGAGGCGATTGGCATCTCACCTGAGGAATACATCGATACCCTCGGATGGGCCATGTCCAATCCGAGCGAACCGGTCATCGTCGATGCGTCCGAAGCAGAATGCTTTGACAATATACAAGAACAAGTCAACATCATGGATCTCCCCATTCCGCATCACTGGCCACAAGACAGAGGGCGGTACTCTTCTGCAAGCGTGATCATTGCTGAAGACAATGGGATTCGCAACATGTCGTTTCATCGGCAATTTGTCCGCGATGAGAATCATCTCGTTGTGCGGCTTGTTCCTCGCCACCTTCGAACCATGACCATGAATGCTAGAGGAACTGGAGGTGAAGTCAACATCGCGGTGGTCAACGCTCCAGATCCAGTTGTCCTTCTAGCAGCTGCTATGTCGTTTGATGATAACATCGATGAATTGACGATCGCTGCTGCCTTGCACGAGAAACTCTACGGAAAGCCACTTCGCCTTACACGTATGCCAAACGGTGTTTTGGCGCCTGCGGATGCAGAATATGTTCTGTGGGGGAGGATCACTGGCGAGAACGATGATGAGGGCCCTTATGTCGACATCACGGGAACCGTCGACGACGTACGACAAGAACCAGTGATTGAAATCGAAGGTGTCGTCCATAGAAATGACCCAATTTTCCACGCACTGATCCCCGGCGAGGCCGAGCATAAAACGCTCATGGGCTTGCCTCGTGCACCAACCATCAAATCCGCTGTCAGTGAAGTCTGTGAATGCCTTGATGTCCACATGACAGAAGGCGGCTGTGGCTGGTTGGCAGCCGTGGTCAAGATTCGTCGAACAAAAGAAGACGATCCGAAAAACGCCATCATGGCAGCGCTTGCTGGACACCGAAGCATGAAAATGGTCACCATTGTTGATGAGGACATCGATATTACCGACCCTGTTCGTGTCGAATGGGCCAAGGTCACAAGGTGGCAACCAGATATTGACACCATCATTCTCTCACATCAAAAAGGAAGTTCACTCGACCCGTCACGTGACAGCGATGGATTAACCGCCAAGGTTGGATTCGATGCAACCCTGCCTTGGGGTGTTGACCATGAGGGCTTCAAATCGGTTCAATGAAGCGAACCATCCGTAGGTTTGTTAGGTGAACCTCTCCAGTTCAGGACATGTCGGGGGACAATGCATCGTTGTTGCAGCATCCTCGTCGGAACCTCGGCAATCGCTACCGTTCTCAAGCACAGAAGTTTGCGCGTTTGGCTGCAAAGGACGAACTTCGATTCAATGAAAATATGGCATGGGCGGAACAAAACGCCCGCCAAGCGTTGTTGCATGACTTCACAGATGAGCAGAATTGGCGATGCTTAGCAGACCTGAAACTGATCCTTGGCGACAGTGATGGCCTCGCAGCATTGCTCGAAGATCTGTTCGTAGTGCTGGGCAGAGATGCCGAACAAATAGACCAGCTGAAAGGGATTGACTTCCTCTTAGTGGGTGTCGAATTATTGGAGGCCGCTTTCCTCAAAGATCCTCTCGAACCGGATGCATGGTGGTCGTTAATCGAATCCTCAGAGAACACAGAAGTGGCTATGGTTGACTTTTCTACCCGATGCAAACGACTTGATTTTAGCGACCAGAGGGCCAACATTGTCTACGGACGTCGTCTTGAACGAATCCGAGCAAGTGGACGAGAGGATGTGTTCATCGAACTGTCGAGGCATTTGCTCGCCCATCGACCAAACAATCACGAATTATGGATGGAATTAGGGCGCTTATATGAGCGCAGAAAGGAAGCTGATGAAGCGTGGTTGTGCTACGATCATGTCCAGCAACTGCGCCCACACATGACGCCTCGGGATGAATTCCTTGCACGACTCAAGCAGGGAATGGATGGTGAGGCGACTGGGCCATGGACTCGGCCAACCGTCGAAAAGCGCTCAGAGTTCCTGAGCCAAATGCAATCGCTCTCTCAACGAATTTCAACAACCCTCCCCGATGTCGAACATGCCATCGAGGAAGAAACTTCAGAACACAAGGACCCGAACCTAGAACGTCTAGAGATGCTTATGGAAGCGGGTGATGCTTCCGAGGCATTTTTCTTCGCCCGCCGTCTTGTGGCTCAGGGTGAGGCCTGGGCAGAGGATTGGGTCGACAAAGCCAAAGCAGCATTTGAGGCTTGAACATGGGGTCAAGTGAGCCTGTTTTTGTCTTAGCCTGGGTCACTGTTCGCGATGCCCAACCATTGCCAATCGGTCAAGGTGGCTCGGTGCTCTTCGTTGAACATCCGACGCGTGGTTGGGAAATTCCTGGTGGTCATTTGGAAGATGGGGAGTCGCCTGAGGAGGCCATGATTCGTGAGCTCAAGGAAGAGACAGGATTGGTAGGCGAAATTCAACGATGGAACAAGACGTATTATCCCAAAGGTTGGGTGGCACACATGATCGTTGATTCCACCCCAACTCACAAGTGGAGTGTTGGCGACTCAAATGTGGTTCAAGTTCGTTGGTGGGATGAAGTTCCCCCGCTGATCGAATGGACAGAGCAAGAATTCGTGGACCTATCATCTTGGCACTGTGAAAAGAACTGAGGAAGACCCTCAATACGCCTCATCTTGAGTGGCTCAAACCTGATGTCTAGAGCATAGTGAGTGTAGCCAAACGTACGCCCCATGCCTCGTTCAATTGTTCATCGTCAAGGCATGCTTGAGCGACTGCAGCAAGCATTGGATCTTCGACAGAATCGGGGTTGTTGAGGAGGTCCTCAAACTGGTCCATTCTTCCCATTCTGTGAGCGAGTGTAAGCATGGCACGAAGGTCTGGTCGGTCGTCTCCAGCATTGCTCTCTGGCAATTGAGCGCAACACCACTCGAACACACCATTGGCATCGTCTGGGTGGACCTTGAGTACAGGCTCCTCATCCTCCACGCCACGAGGTTTAGATTCGGCCACTTGCACATGCATACGTTCGGCGTCTTCATCGATGCAGTTACTTGAGAAATCCAAGAACAACGCACCCGCTTCAACAGCCATGTTTGTTTGATGAGCAAGGATAGCGTGAGTATGTGCGTTCCAGGCGTGCCTTGCAGCATCAAATGTATGTCCTAAGCCTGCACGAATACGGCTTGCTCCGAGTCTGGAAATGGCCACCGTCTCGTGTGCATGGCTGCCATTTCTTGGAATTTCAGAATAGGTGGTGAGCGCCATCAAAGGCTCACCAGCTGCCATATGGAAGGCGGCTTTATTGATCAGCGATAGGTCGTGATCCCTGCTCGCTTTAGCGACCGACTTCAATCTTGTTTCAGCCCATGTGAGGTCATCAGCAGCGCCTTCATTGTCGCCCATTTCATACCGAGTCAAGCCACGTTCCATACGCAGTCGTCCCTCCAATGCCAAGTCACGGGTCTCTTTGGCTCTTGATACTTCGAGCGCTTCATTAATCGCTTGTTCAAGACGAGTATCGCCCAACATCCTTCGGCGTACTAAATTGAGTGTCGCATCTTGGGCAGGTGACAGTTCAGGTTGAATCAGTGCGAGCAGTTCAGCAGCGTCGAGATATAAAGCGGCTTCAGCAAGTGGTAACCAAGTGGTCCAATTCATTTCATCTCGCCATGCAGTAAGCGTTTCAAGATCAACTGGACCTTCTTCCCGCCATTTGGAAATAAAATATCCTGGCGCTTTTGGCATTTCGATGTCACTCATGTGTTCGCCTCCGTTCGTGCTGCAATGGCCACTTGGGCAATGAAAGCAGATTCAGCAGCAATTCGATCTGCTTTACCAGACCAACCTGCTGCACCGTCGTGGCCACCACCTTCACCACCAATCCGCTCAGCGACTGCAGCCATGAGGTTTCCGAGGTGAACGCCCTGTTGCGTGCTTGATCGTGGTGCTCGAGCAGTTAGACGAGTTTCACCATCACGGAACCTGCTGACCAAGGCAATCTCGGCTCCCGTACCTACAAGCATACTGGCCAGTCGCCCCTCGAGTGTTCCTGAATATGTATGGACAATATTCCACGAACCAGAATCGATTGATTTGGCTCTTGAAAGTCCCCGAAGAAGGCTTCCCCGTTCACTCGGCGAGGTGGTTTCAGATTCTATAAACTGAAGGAATGAGGCGTAGTCTATGTCCGAATTGTCGAGCAATGCATAGGCGGAAGCGAACGCTCCAGAATCCGCATGACGAAATCTTCCGGTATCTGTGATCAGTCCTGCTAAGAGCATCTTACGAACCACATCGGTTCGGGCTTGTGGGGCATATTCAAGCAGGTATTGATCGATAATCTGTGTTGTTGCCCTCACATCCCATTGAAGATTGAGGTCTTCATCAGTCAATGTCCAATCCGAGGTGGCATGGTGGTCAAGAATGCACAAAGGTACGCCTTCTGGCAGGGAAACACCAACTTGGCCTGGGGCTGCAGCATCCACGATGACAATCCCTCCAATGGCATTGGGCCATGAGGTGTGAATTGGGGCAATCTTTCGAAATGGGGCTTGCAGTTGTTCAACCACCCGCTTGGCAGTTCGTCCCAAATGTATGCCACATGCCATCAATCTAGGGTGTGATGCAGCGAGTGCAATAGCGGAGCCAACGGTGTCCATGTCGCCATTTTTCCCGGTCAGGACCGGCACAGGGCCACGTTCACAAGCTCTGGAGAGCCATGCATGAAATGATGCAAGATCTCCAATTTTTACTTGACTCATGTTCACTCAGTTCCTTTGAGTACGGCTTGCAATTCCTCGTAGGTTGCCATGAGTTGAGCTTCACGCTCAGTGAAGCGAGCAAGGTGTTCGTTGAGCGTGAGAAGGGTTTGTTCAAGGTCCTTGAGCAGAGCATCACGGTCCGAGACTTCGACAAGCACGCCACCCATTTGTTGGTGGAGGCCGAGATCTTCAGGTTGGTTGCTGACCGCATCGACGGTTGCTTCCAGTTCCACGACCTGTGCTCGTAAGTTCGCCACTTGTTGTCGCGCTGCTTGCACTTCGTTGACGACGGCTTGGAGTTGTTCCATATTGTCCATGTGTTCACCTCAATCGCTTGGCGTTGATGAATCCTCGCCTGCCTTTCATTCCTTCAAGGCCTCAAAAAGAGAGTCCACGGCGATAAGTCCTCGAATTCTTGTGTTCCACATCGCCCGTAGATCCTTTGCCTTTGATTCGTTCAAGGAGAAAGAGAACGAAGTCCGTTCTTCATTCCATTCAATTGACTCATCGGTTGTCAACGCGTCACCAAGGGCCTTGGTTTCAGATGGTGTGGAGGCTTGTACCTCAAGGGTAAGAATCCATTTTGAACTCACGGTATTCACCGCACTCGCATGCTTCACTCTTCTTCAGAGATTTCGCCAGCAGCCAATGCACGTTCGTAGTCCATAGCGGCTTGTTGAGCGATGAATGCCATGTCGGCGGTTGTAGCGCCTTCCACGGATCGTCGTAGAATTCTGTTGTTCGCATCAGATGCACGTGTGAAAGGTTCCCATGCGCCACCAGCGAATGTGTGGTCGCACTTTGAACAGAACCAGATGCCTCGTGATTTGCGAGTGACCTTGCGGTACTGGCAAACTGGGCAAGTGTACTTGGCGTTTTTCTTAGCCAATGCAGATCCTGCGTTTCGTCGAACGGACACACCGTATCGAGCTCCGAATCGTGCTGTTGCGCCTGCTTTCTGTGTTCGCTTTGCCAATCAGTTCCCCTCCTGGTTTGCAACGAGTTCTCGGAGTTCAGTGCATCGTTGATGCGCCACTTCGAAGATCTCGGCAAATTCGGCGGGCGTGAACACCCCTCTTAATCCCTTTTGCAAGGAGTGGAGGTGGCCTTCATCGCCCAAAGTAATGTGAATGCGCTCATCGCCACCCAATTCTTCTTCTTCGGATGGATCATAGATGTAGCGTCCACCAACTCGTGTAAAGGAAGCCATAATCGGTGTGCCATTGACCTTTAGAGTGTAATCTTCACCAACGTCAAAACGCTCGGCAGGAACCACTGCTGTGCGAAGTGCAGCAATAGCAGCAAGTCCACATGCATCGAAGATGTTGCCACCATCTGAAAGAACGTGAATGTCAATCATGACGCCCCAGACCTTCTCGCCGGGGACGATGCAGAGGCTTTCCATGTCAATGCAACCGGATTCACGGATTCCACGGTCGACCACTCGGCCAAGTTCAATGGATTGTGGTGAAGGTGGTCCTGGCTCGTACTTTCGGTGAGCCACAGGTCGGAGTTCAGCTCCACACATCAAGGAACCTTGCGTTGGGCGGTCAGGCCATGGTGTTCGAAGTTCGAACTTAATGCCAGCGTAGACGATGGTATCGCCCATGACCACTTTTGCGGATCCTTCAGCGTTGTAGAGGCAATCTGTTTCAAGGGAAACTTCTCGGCCTTCCCAACGACCACGGCCGTCGAGGCGCAAATCATCTTCTGCAAGGCGAGCAAGTTCTTGACGAAGCAAGGTTGGAACCAGTTCGACCATCAGTTCTCACCTCCTTCATATCGGCGCTTGAGAGCATCCACCATAATCTCGTGAATCTCACCAGCGGCTTTGAAGTTGTATTCCATAGCGAGGTTGAATTCCTCTGGGGAAAGATCGCCATCCATTTGCAAGAAGGCAATTTCACCGGTGTTGGGAAGGATTCCGACCGGCAAATCTGCTTGTCCATAGTTGTCTTCTGCTTTGTCGAGGTCGAGGACAACAGTGTCTTCGACTTTTCCAGATGCAACACCTACGATGAGGTCACGCATTGGAATGCCCGCATCAGCAAGTGCGACAGCGGCGGCAGTGATACCGACACATCGTGTACCTGCTTCTGCAGCTAGAATTTCAATCTCGACACGGATCTTGGAACGAGGGTATCGCTCAACAAGAACGACAGATTCGAGTGCTTCGGCAGTCACCTTGGAAATCTCTCGAGAACGTCGGTTGTATCCCGGGCGAATTCTGTCGCTGGTCGAGAAGGGAGCCATGTTGTATCGGACATCAATGACCGCTCGGTCTTGACGCTGAATCTTACGAGGATGTGCTTCCATTGGGCCATACACCGCAGCAACGGCCACGTTCAATCCATGGGTCACCATAGCAGAGCCATCTGCAGCAGGCAAGACACCCGCTTCGACTGTAACAGGTCGCATCTCGTCAATTTTTCTTCCGTCGAGCCGTAGCCCGTCGTCGCGCAGCAGTTGTACATCACCATATCCACCCATCAAGCATCACCTTTCTTTGGAGCATTTTGTTCAAGAGCAGACAATTCTGCTTCGAATGTTGTTTTGTGGCCAGAGGCCTGAGTTAGGGCAATCGCTTCACGAGCCCATGCGGTTCCTTTTGCATCGCCATCGATCCAAACTCTACCGTTTTCTCCGATGATGATTCTGCTATCTGCAGCATCTCGGAGTCGTTGAACAGTTGCGTTGCCTTCGCCTCGCAACCTGTCAATGTGATTAATTGGCACAGAGACGACTGTGCCTTGGTTGAGCCTTCGCAGGCCAACACCCTTCATCGTCAAAACCACATTGTGACATTCATCCACTTCTTGGACACGTGCCAACACGACATCGCCGATGCCCATGTGTTGTCGTGCTGCTCCAAACTCGACCTTCCATGGTGCGAGTGACATTGGCAGCAAACCTTGGAATGGTCCGTTGATGTTCATGAACCAGAGGTTGTTTCGAACCTCTGCTACCACGGCAACGATGAGGTCGCCCGAGCGTGGCATGTATGCACTGTTAATCGGGTCAACCGAGACAGTGTTGTTGAATTCTTTTGCCCACCCAAGTCGGGTAGCAATAATCGTATCGTTTTGTGCGATTGCACCGCTTCCTACGCGCTTCCCAGCGATTGGCCCGATGGCCATTCCTGGGGTCACGAGGCGCAGCTCGGCGCCGTTTTGACCATTGGACATTTCTTTCTCTCCATTCTGCGCCACCCACCAACCCATGATAAAGCCGACCCCCAAACAAACTGTAGATGAGGGGTGGTTTTTGTTGCTGAGATTAGAGTTCTTTGACCTCAGTATCTGATGATTGCTTCATGACTTGGCCAATCAAATCTGGTTTCATCCCAGCAGGGCATTCGATGACAGAGGCCCATGAGCCATTTTCAAGCCACTGTTCTTTTTGCATGTAAGGGCGTAAAATTCTCGAAACTTTTCCCATGGCTGAGCCAGGAACTTTGAACGCAAGGCGTACCGATTCAAAGGAGAGGGGAATCATTGGTTTCAAACGGTCGATGGCTTCTTTCACCTGTTCCTCCAAATTTTTGAACGGATCAACAGAATACCTCGACTCGTCCAGTGCCAATTCAATACGGGTTTTTGGATGAGGGCTCTTGGTTTTAGGATCCACGGCCTGTATGTGGATTTGGTGAACGATTTGTTGCCGCATTCGCTCAACCATCGCCTTGCGTTGAGATGTTGTCAGTTGGATGCTTCCCCTTGAGAGAATTGTAGTTGCAATGGTTCTGATGTCTTGGGTCCCAAAGGTGTTCTCAATCGCATCTTCGGTCGGACGTTCCCCGCCTCGTGCATCGTGGAAGACCTCGTCCATAGCCAGAAATGCGTTGAGGTCCACAGATTCTGGATCAGCTTTGAATGCATCAACTAAGTCAGGGTCAACCAAGACTTCGTAGCGCTTGCCACCTTTTTCCATTCGGGCGAGTACGGCCTTGTCTAGACTTACCATCGGGTATCCCTCATGCCGCAGAGGCTAACCCAGCACTTCATGCTGGTGGTTGAACTTCATTCTTCGAGTGGCTTCAAGCGGTCGATTTGCTTGTTCACTTCGGCTCGGTCCAAGACACGGTAGCCTTTGTCATCAATGACGGTGACTTCAACAGCCTCTCGGTTCAATTCGGTATCGTTTGCAGTTCGAAG
>DUIP01000086.1:0-3083 GCA_013330285.1 Candidatus Poseidoniaceae archaeon | reverse complement strand
GATTCGAAGTGGTCAATGACTGTGTTTCGACCACTGCCGATTGCACCTGCGTGATAGGATTGGTAAGCACCACTCGGGTCGGTTTCGTAAAGGTGGATGCCGTTGTCATCAACGCCGCCAATCAGGAGCGCAGTGCCAAACGGACGGGAGCCACCGTATTGGGTGAAGGATTGCTTGAAATCGCAGATTTTCTTGACGAGGACATCGACAGGGATTGTATCGGCGTAGGTGATCCTGTTGACCTGTGATTCAACTCGAGCTCGAGCCACGAGTTGTCGGGCATCAGCGACGAGTCCTGATGTTGCAATTCCGACATGGTTGTCGATTTTGAACATCTTTTCGATGGATTCTGGGATGATCAGCCTGCTGACGATTCGCTTGTCACACACGAGCACAACGCCGTCTCGGAATTTGAGTCCTGCGGTCGTGGTCCCTCGCTTGACTGATTCTCGAGCGTACTCGACTTGGAACAATCGCCCATCTGGGCTAAAGGTGGTGATGCCGTGGTCATATCCTCTTCCGCTTGGTTGCATTTGATTTCCCTCATCTGTCTCGTTGTATCGACGCTTTATGAGGATGAGGGTGAATGTGGATGAACCCAGACCTTCTCATCTTCGTTGCCAACAAACTCATGATGAACTCCACCTCATATGAACCCTCACACGAATTCCACCCCTAACCTCATGAGCGATTGCGAGGTGGGGGAAGCGTGCGAGTTGCAGTCCTGTCATCTGGCGGAAAAGATTCCGCTGCCGCCTGGTGGTGGGCCCAATGCAGGGGTTGGGAAGTGACTGCATTGGTCACAGTCAACATCACGGGCGATGATTCTTGGATGTTTCAAATCCCTGGAACTCATCTTGTCGAGCATCAGGCCAACCTCGCCAATGTTCCATGGTTACAAGTGAACACCAAGGGCGTTCAGGAGGAAGAGATCTCTGATTTAGAAGCGGCACTTTCATCACTCAAAATTGATGGCATTGTGAGTGGTGCATTGCGTTCTGATTACCAAAAGGTAAGGCTGGAACGTATGGCAGAGCGGCTTGGGATTCACAGTTGGACTCCACTCTGGCACCAAAGCAGCATTGAACATATGCGTGGCTTGGTTTCAAATGGTTTCGAAGTCATGCTAACATCTGTCAGTTGCGATGGTTTGGATGAATCATGGTTGGGGCAGATCCTGACAGAGAAATCTCTTGCCAAACTGGAACAAAAAGCCGAACAGTTCAGGTTCAATGTTGATGGTGAAGGTGGAGAATACGAGACCCTGGTGGTAGGTGGGCCGCATTTACCCGGCCGTTTAGACATTGAAGGTCAAGCGGTCTGGAAAGGCAACCGTGGAACATTCGAATGTTCCAAAGTGGTCCCAGTGATCCGTTAATCTCACTTGATGGCTGCTCGAGCAAGCGCAACGCACTCGTCAACAAGTTCTCCTGAAACGCCAATATGGTTCGCAGGATCAAACATTGCCTCCAATTCCTCTGCACTGAATGCTGCTGAAATCGCAGGGGTTCTGCTGCAGACATCGATGAGCTCTTCCTTGTTGGCAACCGCAGCAAAGGAGGCTTCTCGAAGAATTTCGTGTGCTTCGTCTCGTGGAATGCCGTGCTCGACAAGGTCAATCATCACTTTTTCAGCCATGACAAGGCCTCGTTGCGATTTGATGTTCTCCAAGCAACGCTCGGCATCGACCCACATGTTGGTCAAGACATCCCGGGTTTTTTGAATCACATCTTCACACAATGCGGAGCCGTGTGAAAGGGTAAATCGCTCGCTGCTTGAGTTCGCTAGGTCTCGCTCATGCCACAAGAGGGCGTTCTCGTAGGTTGGTATGATCATGGAACGAACAATGCGTGCTAGGCCGGATGCATTTTCTGATTTGATTGGGTTCTTCTTGTGAGCCATCGTCGAGGAGCCAACCTGCTTCTTGATGTCAAAGCCTTCACCTGCTTCTTGGATTTCCGAGCGTTGAAGGTTTCGAACTTCCTGTAGAATTTTCTCGCATGTCGCTGCGATATTGGCCAACCAAGACACATATTCGATGTAGCGGTCTCGTCCAACGACTTGTGTGGTTGCAAGGGGGACGCCGAGGCCAAGGTGGGTCAAGATAAGGCGTTGCAATTCCCTTGCATTTTCGCCTTGAGCAGCACCTGTTCCAACTGCACCTAGGAATTTTCCAACGGCAATACGTGGTGTGGCTTCGTCAAGTCGAATCAATTGCCTTCGTAATTCATCCAGCCAAACTGCGGCTTTCAGTCCGAAGGTGATCGGTACTGCGGCTTGGCCGTGGGTTCGCCCAAGCATGACCGTGTCGCGTTCCCGTTCAGCAACATCGGCACAGACGCCGATGAGCAAGCAAAGTTGCTCTCGAAGCATGACAATGCTGTCACGGAGTTGAAGGGCGACAGCCGTATCGACAATATCGTTTGATGTGGCTCCAAGATGGATGCACCAACCTGCCTCGCCTGCTGCTTCAGCCATGGCTTTGGTCAACGCCATGATGTCGTGGCGGGTTTCTGCCTCAATTTCAGAGACCCGTTCTTTTGTGACTGAGGTGGGATTTGCAATCGATGCCACAATGTCGTAGTCGGCTTGAGACACCCGACCAAGCTGCATGTGAGCCCAAATCAACGCTCGCTCAACTTCCAATTGGCGTTCGTGACGGCCAACTTCGGACCAAATGTGTTTGAATTCTTGACAGCCATACCTGTAGTCGAGCGGGCAGAAGGACATGGTTGAAGGCTCACGCCTCGATTCATCAACATTGCCATGCCATCGAATGGCTCAAACCTACGCAAAACCCGCCTCTTCAAGCCGATTCAGCCTTTTCTGGCAGGTCTGGTCGCATGGCAGTTCGAATCAGAATGATGGATGCACCTGTCGACAGAACGAAGAAGACGCCCACATAATTGGAGATGTTGTACCACATCATTGCGACACCGATCAACGAACCATAGCCCATCATTTGACAAACTGCAGATGCCTTTGCCAAACGCAACAAATGTGATTCACTCAACGTGCCTTCGTGTTCGAGGACATAGGTGTAAATGAGGAAGTATATCCCTTGAAACGGAATGGCTGTTGCT
>DUIP01000188.1 GCA_013330285.1 Candidatus Poseidoniaceae archaeon | reverse complement strand
ATTGGCCCCGGGCCACGCCGTTCAATTGATGCCTTGGTCGGAGATTTGAAACCATATTGAGTTCACGACAAGGCATGGGTCTGCGTTCTTTCGTTCACAGAATGACAGCTCCTCGGGTCACTTCAGAACCCGTGAGAGGGGAACTGAAAATGGTCTTCGTAGTGAACCACGGCTTGAAAATGGGCAAAGGCAAAATCGCAGCCCAGGTCGGCCACGGGGCCGTTCAGGCAGTCATGAATGCTGGAAAGAAGAAGCCAGCAATACTGGAAGCTTGGCTTGCTACAGGCCAGAAGAAAATATGTGTGAAAGGGGACGATGCAGATCATCTCACCAGATTGGAACGTCACGCAGAACAACTCGGCCTACTGACGGCAAGTATTCGTGATGCTGGCCACACTCAAATCCCCAGTGGATCGTACACAGTCCTCGCTATCGGTCCATGCCAAGAAGCCGAACTGGAACCAATTACCGGGCTGCTCAAACTGCTTTGACTTCCACCGCTTTGATGAAGGTGGAGGGCTTGGCAAGGCCATGCGCCACTACTCATCAGACCGTATTGACCTACGTTCAGACACTGTCACTCAACCGACGCCGGCAATGCGCGAAGCAATGCATACCGCTGCGGTGGGCGATGATGTGCTTGGTGACGATCCTACAGTGACTCTTCTTGAGTCGCGAATCGCTGAAATGTGCGGTAAAGAAGCGGCTCTTTTTGTGCCCTCGGGCACCATGTCAAATGCGATTGCACTGCGTTGTCATACCTCGCCAGGGGATGAAATCATCACCGCCAAAAACAGCCACATCTACATCTATGAAGGAGGTGGATACGCCGCTCTTTGTGGTGCATCCGTCGCTCTTGTTGATGTTCATGGGGGTTTAATGCGCCCCGAAGATGTTCAAAAGGCGATTCGAAAACAAGCAGGCTCTCTCTCGCATTATCCAGATGGAACTCTTGTTTGTGTCGAGAACACCTCCAACCGAGGGGGCGGCGCATGTTATCCTCAATCAACGCTCGATGAAATCGCCGCGGTGGCAAAAGCCAACAATTGCGCAGTTCACATGGATGGAGCACGAATTTTCAATGCAGCAGTGGCCACAAACACACCACTTGATCGCATGGTTCGCGATTATGATTCAATATCCATTTGCCTGTCAAAAGGTCTAGGCGCCCCCATTGGCTCCGTGCTTGTAGGCTCTTCTTCATTGATCGCTCAGGCCCACCGTTGGAGGAAAATGTTTGGCGGAGGCATGCGGCAAGCAGGTATGTTGGCTGCGGCCGGCTTGCACGCACTTGACCACCATGTCGAACGAATGGCGGAAGACCACGCACGTGCAAAACGCCTTGCTTCAGCAATCAACGACATTGATGGTTTTACCGTGGATCTCTCGACGGTCGAGACAAACATGGTGTACTTTGATTCCACCATTCCAGCCATCGAAGTGATGGAGGCATTGGGGACTTCAGGAGTGGATGTTCTTGACATTGGCCCTCACTCGTGCCGGATCGTGGTCCACCTTCACGTGACAGACGAAGATGTCGACCAAGTCATCCAAATCTTTGGCTCCTTACGCTGATTCATTCAAATAGACTCGAATCATTTCTTTGCATGGCAGGGAAGAATACGACGACCTGTACAGTCTGCGGCGAAGACACCCCTCAAACGCCGTGTGCGTTGTGCGAATCGATGATCAAAACGAGGCCGAAAGGAGATTGGGACTATGAAATCCCTCATCTTCTCCACGATGAAGTCGCTGAACGACTTGGAGGCCCACATCCAAATGTAAAGCGGCGCTGGAAAGCGTTCAAGACTCAATTTTCTAAACCAGAGGACATTGAATGGGCCAAATTTGATGACAATACCGACCCCGTTTTGGAGGAGCCAGCATCACCTCAGATACTCGCTCGTATTGCAGACCATATTGAAGAAGGACTCAAGTTGACTTCTGAAGAACGCCTCATTCTCCATAAGGGGTTTCTCATGATCGATGGGTTTTCGTTTTCGTTCCGAGATAATTACGTGTGTATGAATGGGCGACAAATGCCTCATGAGGTGCCAACGGTATCCATACTGCGGGTGTTATCGGACCGGAAGCGGCGTGTTGGTTGGAATCTGACCCGACTCCTCACCGTGTTCGGATGCGTGAACACCAATCGGCGCGTCTTGCCCCAGCAAGAATTCCCTGGTCACAGGGAGGCGAGGTTGCACTTCCGTCTAAGGCGCCAACTGGAACGCAGAGCAAATGTGCCAAATTGGCACGCAGTGCATTCGCTGCTCTCTTGGGTTGGCTGGATGGCAGAGGAACATATTCCGCCTCCGAAGCATCATATTCTCCACCCCTTGGCTGCTTGGTCGAGAGATATTCAACAACGACTGAACCGCAGCATCGGTTTCAACGAGCATGTTGCCGAGGCCTTTGTCAACCACCCTAACGGCCTTTCAGAACTCGATGCTTACCCGTGGCTTGAACGATGGAAGAGATACAAGGGGACCCGTCAGTCCCATGCGCCTACGAAACCCGCATTACGAACAACTGGAGGAAAACTCAAGTT
>DUIP01000096.1 GCA_013330285.1 Candidatus Poseidoniaceae archaeon | reverse complement strand
GAACGGTGAGGCTTCCATCTTCCTCGACGGTAATTCGCTCTGATTGTGAGGTGACAATTTCATGAAGAAATTCGAGCGCCCGCCGTTCGCTATGTGGGAGCGCCATCTTCAAATTTGATTCGATACGCATGGCGTTTAAGCGTAATTGAAGTGCGTTGTTGACTCCATAATACCCGTGCCAAATTTCAAGGAAGAATCGTGTGGTGTCATAATCGATTTTTCCAGAAAGATAACCGCGTTTCTCATACGAGATTTTCCCCTCCGCATCCAACATCATGTACGGTGTTAACGCAAGCCATTCTTCGAGGTTCAACATGGCCTTTGGTTTGATGGCTTTTGCCTCGAGTTGGTGAACTAGATTTGCTTCATTGTACCCCAAACAATGAACGACGAGGTCTTGAGCTGTATCTGGTAAAATGACAAGGGGCACACCTGCTTCTTGATCAGGCTGAATGGAGTTGAGCAGGCCATCCAACGTCAGCATGGTGAGGCTGTCATCATCTTCGGCTTGTTCATAGACGAACCCCTGGAGGTTTCTTTTCCATCCACGCTTGATGCTCTGAGGCCTGGTCTCCTTCGGCGCCCAAGCGTGACACAACACACAATTGAACGCCGTGCATTCGTTGTGTGGTACTGTCATGTGCTCACCTCTATACATTGTCATTTTGAAGTTCAATAATCCCTTCAACGAGGGAAGTAAAATCGATTGTTTCTTCTGCTTCTTGAGCAAATTGAATGCGGTTTTTGATCGCCAGAATCAGCGCCTCATCAGGAATTTCCCCGATGATTTCTTCAACAACATCTTCGATGCATCGGCCCATTCCAAGCGCTACAGCTAAGATGGCCTTTCTTCGCTCTTCTTCGTCCTTTGGAGCGCGAACAGAACTCATACTCGAACCTCCTGAATGGATGCCTCGGTGGCTGTTTGATAGAATGATGCCCATGGGGTCACAGGTTCTTTTGTCCAGTTGCTCAGTGGCCCATTTGCCAACAGACGCTCAGTGCCTCCATCGACATCTGTGAGGCTTGCGTTGAGGCTCTGCTTGATGCCGGGCGCTCCAAGCACCAGCGCTTTGCTCACGATACCGCTTGCGATCGCCAAACTATTGGTGTCCGTTCCACTCCAATACGCATCAAATCCTGGGTGAGTGTGCGTCCAGACTTTGAACGGAGCAGCGCAACCGACTGGAGGCGAGAGTGCGACTCGGCCTGGGCTGCCCCAATCGACTGAAACATTGTCTTCAGCATCGATGAGCACTGAGGTTTCCAAACCGGCAAGGCGGGAGAGCACATAGACCACATCCCAACGCCCAAGCAGGGCAGCGTTGCTTTGAACCTCGATGACCTCATCTCCAATCAGACGGTTTTCAGCCAAATCACAGACCTTCGCCCATGATTCCTCGTCAAGGTTCAACTGTTCCAAGTCGGGAATAACAATCATGCGTTCACCTCGGGAATGGAAGGGAAATTGAATGCACCATAGGTCAAGGACCCCATCGATTGAACCGGTGCTTGTTGACCTCGAAGAACCTGAAGAGCCCACTGAGCGCCTAATGAGGCTGCATTCGCGAAACCAAATTCGAGGTTTCCATCATCGAGAGCCCCAGGGTGTTGGCAACTCATTGGTTCGTGATCAGGTGTCATGTGGCGAACGAGATTTGGCTCTGATTTGGAACTCAACATCACGTAGCCATCGCCTCCACACCGCAAATCAGCCCAAGGTATACTGAGGGCGTGAACAAGCCTACGAGGTTCAGGTCGATCGACACATACAATCACCATGTCGAAGGGTTCGAGTTGGGCTGCAGTACGAAGATTTTCGTTGCAAGCGATGAGTTCAACACAACTGTCCTTCTTGGCCAATCGAGCAGTGAGGGCATCGACCTTTTTCATGGTTAAATCACGTTCAGTGTAGCGTTGGTGCCCGAGGTTACCCGCCTCAACTACATCGTCATCCATCATGGTAATGCTCGCAGGTAGCTTCAATCGTCTCAAGGCTGGAATCAACAGTTCAGCAAGATTGCTACCGATGCCACCAGCGCCAATAATGGCCAGTTTTTTTGGGGTCCCCTCAGTGTTCACACTTGTGAAGTCGCTGACTCTTTATCAAGAACGCAGCAATCGTTCGAGCGCTTCAATTTGAACGTCCATCGAGAAGTGCTGTTCCACATAGGGTCTGCCTGCTTGTGACCAACGCTTGCGCAGTTTGTCATCCTTAGCGTCGAGATATGCCGCTTTCCACGCCCCCCAATCATCACGTGCAATCAATCGGCCAGAATTTGATTTGGCCATAGTGTCAGCAAATCCACCTTCATCCACCATCAAAGCAGGTACGCCAATCGCCATCGCTTCAATCGGTGTCAGTCCAAAGGGTTCCTTGTGGGCATGACTTACCATTGCTCGACTGCCCCGAATGAGCGCACGAAGTGCCACCTGTGAGAGCCTCGGCATGCACACCACTTCGACACCGACCGATGTGCCTCGTTGTACAAGTGCTGCTTTGTCTTCCTCACTTCC
>DUIP01000027.1:1023-6315 GCA_013330285.1 Candidatus Poseidoniaceae archaeon | reverse complement strand
CTGAGTGAACGCCCGAAAGAATTCTTTTTGACCCGAAAAGAGTCGACAAAATCCAACGGAGTGCCCTCTTTGTCTCATTTCGGGCTACGAAAGGACGCGTCGCGGTTTTCAAATAGGGGTGGTGGTTCGGAAGACTCGCTAAGGAGCAATTACCATGCCATCACAATGGGAAGATAAATCAAAGCCTCACCTAAACATCGTGTTCATCGGTCACGTCGATCACGGTAAGTCAACCACCGTCGGACGTCTGCTTTTGGACTCAGGTCACATCGAAGGACACGTCATCGAAAAGAACGAAAAGCTCGCTGCTGAATCCGGTAAGGCTGGATTCGGTCTTGCTTACGTTATGGACGGACTCAAGGAAGAGCGAGAACGTGGTATTACCATCGACGTTGCTCACAAGGAGTTCTTCACCCCTAACTACTACTGGACCGTTATTGACGCTCCAGGTCACCGTGATTTCGTCAAGAACATGATCACCGGTGCATCACAAGCTGACGCTGCTGTCCTCCTCTGTGCTGCTAACGACGGTGTCAACGCCCAGACCAAGGAACACGCTTTCCTTGCAAAGGTGCTTGGTGTCAAGCAACTCATCGTTCACGTCAACAAGATGGACATTTCCGGTGTTGACTGGTCAGAAGACAAGTACAAGGCTGCCTGCACTGAAGTTGGCAACCTCTTGAAGATGGCTGGTTTCAAGCCAGACGACGTTCCAATGATCCCTGCATCCTCTTTGAACGGCGACAACGTGTTCAACAAGTCCGACAACTGCCCATGGTACAAGGGTCCAACACTCTTCGAAGCCATCGACAAGATCGCCATGCCAGACAAGCCAATCAACAAGCCTCTCCGCTTGCCAATTCAGGATGTCTACAAGATCTCCGGTATCGGAACTGTGCCAGTCGGTAAGATTGAAACCGGTACTCTGAACGTTGGAAAGACCGTTGTGTTCAACCCATCGATGAAGTCCGCAGAAGTCAAGTCGATCGAAATGCACCACACCATGGTCCCTAAGGCAGAGCCTGGGGACAACGTTGGATTCAACGTCCGTGGACTCGCTGCAACTGACATCCGCCGTGGTGACGTTGCTGGATACTCTGACAACGAGCCAATGTTCGTTCGACACGACGAAACCTTCGTCGGTCAAATTCAGCTCATGGACATTCCAAAGGCTGTTTCCGTCGGATACACCCCTGTGTTCCACGCACACACCGCTCAAGTTGCTGTTCGTTTCCAAGAACTTCTTGAAAAGACCAACAAGTCAGGCAAGGAAGCAAACCCTTCCTTCCTCAAGACCGGTGACGCATGTTTGATCCGTTTCCAGCCGAACAAGCCAATGGCTATCGAGCAAATGGACACATTCCCAGAACTTTCCCGCTTCGCTATTCGTGACATGGGCAAGACCGTCGCTGCTGGCGTCTGCTTGAAGATCGAAAAGAAGGCTTGAGTCTTCGATTGAATATTGATTGAGGATTTGGACGGGTCAGTATGGCAGCAGTTACCATCATCAAACTCACTGGTGAAAACCACCAGGACATCGACCAGGTTGCTGGCCAGATTAAGGCGATCTGCGATAATGGTGGCATCTCGCTACGAGGCCCAATTCCATTGCCTACCCGACGACTGGTTGTTCCAGTCCGAAAGGCACCTGATGGTGAAGGCGTTGAGACCTATGATCACTGGGAACTACGTGTCCACAAGCGTCTGCTTGAGATGGACATCACCTCCGGAAAGGATGAATCGGCTCTTCGCCAAGTCACCCGTATCCCAATCCCTGATACAGTGAGCATCGAACTCTCGATGCGCTCTGTCAACTGAGTATTGCACCACAATTTGCAACAACCGCAGTGCCGAAAGGCTCTTTCGAATTGATTAGAGCGTGTCGTCAACTGATTTCAGAGAACGTTTGCCCTTTGACTCAAAGCGCAGCAGCTTCAGCAACGCCTGATTCGATGAGCCAATCTGCTGACTCTTGATCGACAAAATGAACATCGCCGGCTTCAAGTTCAAGCGATTCACCCGATGCCGTGAGTATTGGTTCTGGACTCGTCATAAGGACTCGAATACGAACCAAAGCCGCCTCCTCTTCTTGAGTGGCTGCCTCGGGCTCGACAGGGCTGTCTTCAGCAACAGGTTCGAAGGCGTCCTCAAGAGAAATTGTCGGGTTTTTCGATGGTGCTAACTCCATTGCTGCAGCGTGCTTTCCTTCGGGTTCCTTCCCCATGAACGCTAGCATGGTCTCCTCCTCCTTTGGTGCAGTCGTTGCAGGCGGTTGGCTTCCATCGCCATCAAGGTCAGCATGGATGTATTCGTCCAAGTCAGGCCATTCGTCCGGCGTCATGCGATCTTCGTCATCTCGCCCCTCTTCTGGAAGGGGTTCAGGTCCATCATCTTCAAACGCAAGCGCAGGTGGCGGTCGTGAGGTAATGTTCGAATCTGTGAAGGAATCGAGTTGCATCGTTCCTGGTGCATGCCGCTGTGGTAATGTGATGGCTTCACCAGCAAGACCATTCTGCATCGATGACCAATCCACTTCCATCTTGAAGCGATCCATGGCAATCTGAACTGCATGGAAAAAGGCCTTTTCAGCAGGATCATGCCTTTGCCAGTCAAGGGCTGGTAATTCGTGGTTGACACTTCCCTGTGTTGAGGTGCTTCGTAACGATTGGGATGCAACGTGTTGAACAACGGCGACAGTACGCTTTCTTGCCAGTTCAGAAGCGATGTGCCTGATGTTGGCTTGGCGCTTCTGAAGATTTTGGAGACGCATACCAGTCATGCCCTTCATCAGCATCGATTGAATCTCCATATCCAGCGTATTGAGGAGTTGCTTTACCATGGCCCAGAAGTCTTGGCGAGGCAATGGAACAGGCATATGCCGGGTTGACTGGAGTCTGTGCGTCGAAAACAACTGCTCCTCAACCTCGCGCGATTGAGCGCTGTCTAGGTTGCCGAGCGTCGACATCGGTTAGTCGTATGGCCGACACACTTTGAACCCTTCATTCCACTTGTTTGAATCACGTTGTGCGTTGATTCATATCGAATGGCTCACCTCGCGTAAGCGAGGTGGTTGAGAATGAACACAACGTCGAAGCATTTTGCCGACGGCCATAGCGCTGTTCGCACATGCTTCTTCCTGATCGTTCTGATGCTTGCATCAAGTCTCAGTCCGTTATTGAGTGCGGCTGAACAACCTGAGTGGGCAGCGGTGGAAGATCACCAATCCACAGGGGTCATCGATTTCATACCGCACGCCAACACCACCTTTGTAGAGGCTGAACTCGAGGAAGGGTTGGTGTTTGATGCCAACAGAACCTTCACCGATGCTTCGCTTTCTCTCGCTCCAATCTGGGGCTCAAGCTCGAGCAATGGTACCAATTTTGGGATTCATTCTTCGAATCAATGGAACGGCACACACGACCAAACCAACGGCATTGGTCATGGAGGAGAGTTAACCCTTGCAACCCAAGATTCGCTCGGGTCCATCTCCGATTTTGAAACGACGGTCAAAACAGCTTCTGGCTGGATGGGCGTGGGCGATGACCACGAAGCATGGGCCATCGTTCAGCCCAGCCTCGACACCATGTCGACACAGTCAGGCATGCTCTTGCCGACCAATGGCTCTGGTGCGAATTACCAGCCGTTGACTTCATCGACACTCAGTGCTCTTTCAACCCGTGGTGAAGGCGATCTTGTTGCAAACATGACAGGTTGCATACGTTCTCCCTCCTATCAAACACCAGCCTTCATCAACAATTACACGCTCTTTTTCAGCCATTGGCTGGCTTTGAATTCAGACGATGCTGCATGGGTTGAGATCCAATCCAATTCCGGAGCGTGGACGCCAATATCGCCGCTCGGTGCCTACAATGCCTCCTCAACACACCCAGTCGCTCCTCCTTCAGTTTGGAATGGGGCCCACTCTGAATGGCTCAATGCAACCTTCCTTCTTGACCCCCATGTGTCGTTGTTTCAGGAATCAATCGAAGTCAGATTTTGTTACGCCACAGGGGCTTCTCAAGCCCCTCGAGGTGGATGGTTTGTTGATGAAATCGTGTTGCACAACCAAGGTGATGCTCCAGGTGCTTGGTTCCACGGCAACCTCACTGGAAATTACCAACCAAATGCAGAAGGGCAACTCACCTTCGCTCTTGATTTTTCAAATCAAACAGGACAGAGCGTCGAACTTGAAATCTCTTCAAATTGGGACATCGAAGGTGGAGCGCAGGATTACCTCACAGCTTGGATTTCCTTTGACAATGGTTCCACCTTTTCACCCATCTCCAATCATCCTGGGCATCCGAACCGTGGCGCGATGTGCAATGGGGTCTTCTTCAACGGTCCAGATTCATCCAATGCCTGGTGCCCCGTGATCTATTCGTTGCCTTGGAACACAACAGCACCACAAAATGTCAGCAATGTACTGCTTCGGATTTTGGTTCAAACCAATGGCTGGAATAATTTTGGCGGCTCCGCCTCGAGCGGTTGGGAGGGCGTGTTCATCGACGACATCAGCGTATGGCTAAATCGAGGCACTGCTAGCCAGAGCAAAACAAAATTGGCGAACTTTACTATGCAACCCTCACTCAACAATGGTTCTGCTGATGGGTGGTTGACCTATGATGGCGTGGCTCCAAATGAATGGCAGTGGATTGCATCACAAGGCAATAATGGGCCTACCGTGGCAACTGAGAATTTCGAAACACATTTTGAATTGCCAGCAGGTTGGTCACTCGATGCCACATCAAACCGTCGCTGGGAAGTTGGAGCAACATCAAATTCCTCAGGGTACGGACCTGGTGTGTGGCATTCAGGGAACAGCGGCGCTGGAATCTATCTCGATGATGAGTATCGAAACAACATGCTCACCAACCTCTACACTCCTGAATACACCTTACCCGTGAATTCAACAGCACGCTTGACGTTTAGGAGCTGGGTCTGTACCGAGGCAAGTTGGGATGGTGGGGCTGTTTCGATCTCCACGGATGGGGGCGACTCTTGGTGGTACCTACCACCAACGTTGACCGGTTTCCACGATCAAATTTCGACGGTCAACTCCAATTCACCATTCTATGGCGAAGGCATCATCGACGGTTCCAACGTGATAGGTGGTTGTGAAAATACAATCCGTGGTTTTGAACTGAAAACATTTGATCTGTCCAACCTTTCAGGAATGGACATTAGGGCAAGATTCACGTTCTTCTCAGACCAACTGATCGAATTGGACGGTTGGTACATCGATGATGCTGGCATTGAAATCGATGTCTATGAGCCACACGGTACTTGGACCTC
>DUIP01000027.1:0-634 GCA_013330285.1 Candidatus Poseidoniaceae archaeon | reverse complement strand
TCGAGTTGCCTCAAAACACAAGCCTGTCGTTTGATGTTCTTGACGCCAATGGCAACGCTCTCGCCGGCTATACGAACCGGTCCTTACCGATTTCACTCCCCCTCGATCAAACCCTCCACCCTCACCTCATGCTTCGAGCTCATTTTGCAACAAATGAATCGCTGTTCACTCCCTCAATAGAACGACTCACCATTGGCTCAGTCAGCTATTATGATGCGTATCATCACCAACGATCCCCCCTCCCGGGTATTGGCATGGAAGGTTTGTACATTGATCAAGGCTCAAGACTTGTCTCAGGGGCGACCATTTCTGCAGTATGGACATACGAGGCTGTATGTCCATTCCAAACCATCACCATCGAATCCTATGGTGACAATCTATCGATCACACATGCCGGTTATGCTCTCGATTCATGGAGCTATCATGAAACAGAGCCGCCAACACTCATGCGCACCTTGTCCTCGACTTCTTCACCGCGCTTTACAGCGCCACTGGCCTTGACGTGGGCCCCTTCAACAGCATCCAACGGCTTTGTGTACCAACCGCATTGTTCGGTTGAACCAACCTCGCCATCAATCACCATCGGGGAGGAAAACACATCGATCTTCGATTGGTCCCTTTCGGGCACAACCAG
>DUIP01000229.1 GCA_013330285.1 Candidatus Poseidoniaceae archaeon | reverse complement strand
GTTGCACCTCATCAGTGAAGATGCAAACCAAATCGAATTGAATGATGGTGCATCGACAACGACCCACTACGCACTCCCAAGTGGTCAAAACCAAGTTGGAGTCGCCTTCACACACACCATTGTACAGCAAACTGCTGGCGTAGTCCATATTTCCTCAAGCGATGCCTCAAGGCTGATCGTTCAGACCTCATTAGAGAGCGACCAAGGCATAACTCCGATCCCGAGCACAGATGGTCAATTCCTTGGTCATGCCTTCATCGCACCGTCTCTTGAGGGAGAAATGGTCTTCACGAATCCGGGAACAACATCGGTCACAGTGACATGGCGTGGTGGAGGCATATCTGTAGCACCCAATCAGAGTCTTGGATTTGATTGGCCACCTGCAGGATCAAGCGGCGCACCTATTGTTGAAGCAGAGGGTGATGTGTTCATGACATGGCGGTCTGCAACTTCTGGACAGGGTGCGAATACATCTGGAATGTTTGTTCTTGCTGCTGATGATACCGGAGCTCGAACTGGCCAACATCACACCTTCCATATCGATGATTCAACCGAACCTCAGTCGGTTCAAATCATGCGTGCGGGACAACTTGTTGAATACAACCTTACAGGTGCCAGTCAAGCAAGCGGTACGATGTTTGATGACGACGGCATGGCCTTGCTGAATTTGAGTTCGGGCACCTCCACACTCTTGGTGACTGAGGGGCATACATTACGAGCCACCAGAATAAGCGGCGCACATGGACTCCAGCATATTCAACACGATGGAGAAGAGCGATGCTTGACCATTGGCGTTGAAGCAAGTGGATGGATTGCGATGTCACTTCCGTGGACAACGATGAGTGGACGAGGGGAAATTGATGTCAAGAACGCTTGGCGAACTGGCGCCCACCCCTCAAGCATGCAAATCACCCTCATTGGAGGAAATGGTCAGTCGACCCACGCGACCATTGGAACGGTTTGGGGATTCCATCTATCGAGACTAGCCTACGGCTTTTCATCATCAATCATGGGCATGGAGGTCGCCTACTCGGGTGGAGCAGTGCTGACAAATCATCCTGAATTCGAAGCCTTCGTTGTCGTCCCACCAAGCGATAGAGGTGGTCCTGGACCTAGGTTTGCCGCAACTGTACCTGCCCTTCACCCGACTGCTGACAGCACGACTGGAGCAGGAGCAATGCATCTTGACATCGAGCTTGTCGATCGCTCATCACTCGCTTCGACAATCGCCTATGAGATTCGGCGTGGATGGTCAGAGCCTTACGGAACAGCCATTGCCACTGCTTCCGCAGATGGACTGGAATCAAGTGAAGATTGGACCATATATCCTGGCCGTATTGACCTCTTGACAGATTATGTCGGATGGGTCCCAGATCCAAGTTATGGAACCAGTGAAGCCGTGTGGCATACCAACGGGGAACCGATTCAATTCACATTGCAGATGTCATCGCTTGACGTCCATATGACGGAGGCGATTTCATGAAGCAAACCTCACTGCGTCGCGATACATCTGCTGCTGCAACCGAACTTGGATACATTTTCACGTTCCTCCTCGGTGTGATGTTGTTGACCATGTTCAGTTTGTGGGCGTGGGACATTGAGACAGCCACTCGAGAACGCTGGAATGAAAATGCAATCCAGGCAAATATGGATGACTTGGCTGCTGCGGTTGAGCGAGCAGATGAAGCAAGTCGAATGGGTTCAATCGACTATGCTGAAAAAGTCGAATGGCGACCAACTGAAGCGGATGAATCAAGATTCACTCTGGTGCTCACCGACACGAACATCGAACTGATCCACGATGCAGGTGATTTGGACACAAACATATCCATTTCAGGCACTGGCGCTGGGACCCATGAAGGTACACTTACTCTTGCTGGTATTGACAGCATTTGGGTGGTTCACTACAACGGCGTGACATCGATTGAATACGATCGCCCTCAGCATCAATGAGCTCAGCGACCCATGACAGCTGCGTGCACTTGAGCCTGCACTTCCTTCATTCGAGATTTAGCGCCCAATTCGCGGAAAACAGCCAATGCACGTTGCAGGTATTCCATTCGACGTGGTTTGTCGGGTGCAACACCACCAAGGCGGGAAAGCAATTCACCGATTTGCATACGAAGGTCATTGGCCTCAGCGATGACGAGTGCTTCTCGGTAATGCTCCATGGCATCCTCTGCTCGTCCAGCATCTTGGAGAACTTCACCTAACAGAATGGTAATTTCTACGAGGGAAAGTAAGTCGCCCGCCTCACTCATTGTCTCAAGCGCTGTAGAATAATGATGTGAAGCCACGTCAGCATCGCCAACCTTCGCATAATATCGACCAAGAACAGCTTGTGCACGTGCATGAAGAACTGCATCCTCATCACCGTCTGTCCGCTCAAAAGCTTCCAATGCATGGTCTCGTGCACGATCGATTTCACCAAGGTCAAGGAATGAGCGTGCAAGAATTAATTGTGAACCAATCAAATCTGTGCCGTCTGATTCTTTCAAAATGGCTTCAACCTCGCCATAGGCTTCCAGCGCTTTGACTCGATCGTTCTTACGACGCAGGAGGTAACCCATGTTGTTGTATGAGCGAGCTGCCCCTTTTGCATCTTCAAGTTCAATGAATTTCTCTAGAGCCTCACGGTGCATACTCAACGCCTTGTCTGCATTGCCTTGCTTGAGAGAAATGTCAGCGAGGGCTGCAAGAATTTCTGCCTCAACAAGGGTGGATTTAGAGGCTGAAGCAAGTTCCTGTGCTTGGTTGAACACTTCTTCGGCTTCAGAGAATCGGCCGAGGAGCACCAAGACCTCACCTTGCAATTGAGAGACACGCATGTAGACATTCGAATCGATATCGGAGCCATCGACATTCTCCATAAGTGGAAGAAGTTCCATGTGGCCCTGAGCAACAAGGTTGCGTCCTTCACCAGCAATGAGTTCAGATGCAGCTTCGTGATCATCAGAGCGGATCAAGTGGTGAATATGTTCGATGGTCAAATCTGCATTCTTTGGCTGTTTAGCGTACCATGAACAGCATTTGGAGTGGAACGATTTTCGCGTCGCATCATCTAAACTTCGAAGTAAAAATTCACGGATCAAATCGTGGACGTCGTACGTCTCAGTATCAGCTTGCCTTGCAAGACCTTGTTCAACAAGTGAATCCAATTCGTCAGTATCGAGATCTTGTTCTGCGAGTGCAGCAAGTTCAACAGGCTCCCTGTAGATGGCCAATGCAGATAGAACTCGCTTCTGTTCAGCACTGAGTTTGGAAAAGATTTCCACGGTGACATAATTCTCCAGTGTTTCGTGGAAGGCACCTGCGGATGCACCACGATTAATGAGTTCAAGGACGAGTGGATGGCCGCGCGATAATCCGTGAATATGGAGCCACTGTTCCTCGGCAAGTTCATCGAAACTGCTGAGCAATTTCCGTCCAGCATCCGAATCCAGTCCATCGAGAGGCAGAACAAGACTTGCAATTCGACCCTCTGCATCTTTTGTTGGTACGACTGGCTTGAACGACCTCGAAAACAATACGAGGGCAATTTCTTCTTCGCTCCCCAGAAGCGCCAACGACATGGCTTGAAACGTTTGGTGAAGGGTTACATCCGCAACTTTGTGGAAGTCATCAATGACGATCAGTGAGGGGGTACCTTCGAGTGCATCGACAAGAAGTCGAGCAGCATCAGCTGGTTGTGGGACAGGCGTTGCAGCAAGGTAGTCTGCAAAAGTGGAATTGCCAATGTTGGCCAACCAATCTGCAACTGATTCGAAAAAGGAACGAGAGCCCTCCCAATCCTGACAGCGATGGTAGAGCAAATTTCTGCGATGCATGAATCGCTCGATGAGTTTCGACGCGACCGTTGTTTTACCGATGCCAGCAATACCGGGAACCAAAAGCGTCGTTGCACGTGCTTCAATCAAGTTCGCCATGTTGTCAAGTTCTTTTTCTCGACCGTAGAAGTGACGCAAACGCGGAAGGTCGCCCAACGAAGTGACCAATTGCTTTTCCACATGCTTTGACAAGTCACGTTCAATGAGATCAGCAGAAAGGGCGCGCGCATCCAGAACGCAATTGTCGTCCATATAGCGAATGATATCGACAGGTCGCATCGAAAAAGGAAGCTTTTCGTTCACATCACCAAGGGTGGAATGAATCGTTTGTCCGTCGTTAAGAATGGCTCGGAGTGGGAAGGAACGAAGCCTTCTCCATGTTTCTTCACTGAGGTTCATTCCTGGATCGGTGAGAAAGTAGGCTTTGCGCTTCCTTGAAACTCCTTTGACGTGAGCCTGACGTTCCACGAGAAGTCCTTGATCTTTCAATCCAGCAATGGCTCTTGGAACATTTGAGCGAGCGATGGCAACAGCGTTAGCAATGCCCATTTGCGAGAGAGCAAATGGGACCTCGACGCTGTTCTTGAAGTCGGTGTAGTCGAGAAGATGCAAGAGAATCCTCTCTTGGACGCCGGGTTTAGGGTGAACCGCCATACATCATCATCTCCTCTTATCCTCTTCAACTCTTACGGCTCATTGAGCATCAGTTGCTCACTGACCAGGCTTGTAGTTTGGATCTGGGACCCAACTGTTGCTGGTTTCATCCCATAGCCATCCCGGGTGAGTTGATGCTGCAGGTGCTGCAGCGGGGGCCGTAGTGGCCACAGGATCAACAGTCTGGGCGATTGGAACTGGCTCTTGCCTTGCCTTGGCCCAAGCATAAGGATCTTCTTCTGGAGCAGCGCCTTGCGCTTCCATACCATCTTCTTCATCAAATTCTTCGTATTCGACTTGGAAGAAGAATGCACCAGCACCGAGCAGCACAATGACGGCAACAACTGCAGCGATAATAATCATCAAATTTCCACCGTCAGATTCTGCAGAATCGGAACTCAGTTGGAATTGAGTGTCGGCAGTTGTTCCCGGAGCAGAGTAGACTTGTCCATCCATCTCAAAAATGATGGCTGCGTTATCCACACCAGACATTTGATTCTTGGCAATGTCCATCGTCCAAGTTCCGTCAGCTGCGACTCGAGTTGAGTTCAATCGAACACCCTTTGCATCATCAAAGCGCGCTGCAACCATGCTGTTTGGCAAGCCCTGACCGCTAAACGTTGCCGGGTCAGTTGCCGACACAGCCCCTGAATCAACACGCTCTGCACTGAAAGCAACAGAGACAACAATGATGTTCACCTTGTATGAATAAGCAACAGAATCGTAAGAATCACGTGCTTCAAACATCAAACCAACGAGCGACCATTCTGAAATGACGGAAGTAGGTTGGACCCAAGGTGGATTGTAGGTCGCCACACCATCTGCGTTAATTGAGACATAGTCTGCATAGAAATCGTCGTCAAGGTTGGTCGCATCATTGAAGATATCGAACAAGAGGTCATTTTCTGCTTCACCTGTACCATCAGGGTCGGAGAAGTATTTTGTCAAATCGATTGCAGCACCATCACCACATCGGTCGATAGCATTGGAATTAGCGTCACAGAAGACGGTGATCGTAGCGACCCAGCCCTCTTGATCGAAGATCGGGGCAATGTTGTCGGCGTCCGTTGGGTTATCGATCGTGATACGAATTCGGCTTTCAGTGGAATAATCCTCACCATCATATGCTCGAATAACGAGTTCGTATTGTTGATCATGAATCAACTTCGAAGTGTCCCATGATACAGCCCATGCACCGTTCGGTGCAAAGTTGGTGACAGGGTTAGGACCGTTATTCAGCATGAGCCCGCTTGCAAGGTCTTGAATGTCGATTTCAACCCGAGTCACTTGTCCGTCGTTATCTCGAGCCACACCTTGA
>DUIP01000172.1:11917-14059 GCA_013330285.1 Candidatus Poseidoniaceae archaeon | reverse complement strand
CGCATTTGAGTGCACAACGACTGGTCGCCACCGTTCTGCGTTCCTTGACGGAGGGTAGCTATCATTGAGCAACGTGGCGTTTGGCCCGACAAAAACACCATCATTCAGCACGCAATGATCCGCAATGTACGCACCACCTTGGATCCTACAGCCGTCACCAAGCGTGATGTTTCTTCCAACATGGGCGAGTGCACCAATGGAACAGTTTGCACCGATAAGCAGGCCTTCACCGATGTGACAAGGCGACCACGCAACGCTCTGGTTGGGGAGGTCAATTCGTTGGTTTGCCTCCATTCAATCACCTTCACTCGGTGAACTCGAGTTCACGCATCAGCATGGACACATGCCCTTTAGCGCGGACATTATACCTGAGCCATTTGAAGGTGCCATCTGGCTGGATGACGAAGGTTGACCGAACGCAACCCATGTATTCCTTGCCGTAGTTCTTCTTCATTCGCCAGGTCCCAAATGCTTCATGCAGCGATCCGTCAGTGTCCATGAGCAGGGGGAAGTTGAGTTCTTGCTTGGAGATGAACTTCTCGTGAGATGCTTCGGAATCTTTTGAGACGCCGAGAACAACGATGTCTTTTGTCTGAAGGAGGGCCATGTTGTCTCTGAAGTCACAAGCCTGTGTCGTGCATCCTGGTGTGGAATCTCGTGGGTAAAAGTACAAAATCACGGTTTTTCCGGCTGCCATGTAGGTTTCAAGGTCGTGTTGTGTACCTGCTGAGTCCATGACAGAAAATCGTGGCGCATCACTTCCGATCTCGTAGGTTATTGCATCGCTCATGGTGCCTCGTGTGAGCCATAGTCCAAGAAGGGTTGCTTTCAATCAAAAAATCGTATATTTCCGAAAATTTTTGATTAAATTATGGATTTTTAGTCTTTCAGTCTATCGTTAATGCGACATGCATGGATAACGATTCATTACGACTAAACCTATGCCGGCCAACCGATTCTTTCAATAACCGGCAGGTGAACGAGGCACTATGGTCGCATCGCGTATGTCTCGACGTTCACGTCGGTACTTCAAGCGCATCCAACGTGTTTCGACCAAGTTTGATTTGCAGGCCATCGCCAGCGCCATACAAACCGACCTCGACAAGCGCAATGTGTCCTACGACGAGGCACTGACGCTTGGCAATTTGATCCAGCATCGTTCCGATCAACTTCCCGGTGACACCATCGTCTATGCGATTTCGGACAGAGACGCTTACCGGCGCACACTTGAATTGTATCTTCGAGACGCCCTCTTGACTCGAACAGAACAGCTGCTCCTATGGGAAGAACGCCGTCGCCTCGGCATCACCGAACAAGAGCATGAACGTCTTCTTTACCAACTTTTAGCTCAATGGAAGAGTCAAGGAAAGCGAGTCACCATCGACCGTTTCGAAAAGCCAGATGGGGGTGAAGCATCTGCGTAATCAACCATCGTCATCCTCAAGACTTGCTTTCTGCTTGATCCTCCTGTTTTTGATCCCAATAGCAACTCCACTTGTCGCCACAACAGGCGCTCAACCATCTGGACGGGCTGCACCTGATTTCAGTGTGAGTTTGATGACTATGAGTGGTGCAGGATCCATTGACCGAGGGACTGGAATCATCGTCGAACCAGCGGAGCACGACATTCGAGTCGTGGTACGCAACACTGGTGACATCGGTGGGGCTGCTTCGCTGCAACTTGTTCACAAGGGCTCGCCGACAGCGGGCGAGTACATTGTCACAACAATTTCTCTGGGAACGATTCCGGCGCTCACGACCTCCAATCCAATCATTATTCCATGGACGGCGACAACAGGAGACGATCAAACCCTCTTTGCCCGTGTCTCTGGCAATGGTGACAGCAACCCGGCGAACAACGAACAACGAAAGGACTTCGATGTCAAGAACAACCACAGCGGCATATCTGTCTCGGACACCATTCCGAGTTTAGATCCAGGTGAAACAAGCGTCGGCTTGACTCGAAACGTCCAGACCATCAACGCCTCTGTGCGCAACAACGGTGTGAAAAACATCTCTGCAGTTATGCAAATGACCTTGAGTGAACAAGCAGCCCCTTCGAACTCCTTTGTCTATTATTCGAACACAGAAACCCTGCAATCAGGTTCTCTCTTTGCTCCATCAAGCCCGAAAGACCTCACG
>DUIP01000172.1:10413-11522 GCA_013330285.1 Candidatus Poseidoniaceae archaeon | reverse complement strand
TACAACGGAACGATTTGGACGGATGCTCCAACCATTGCAACGGTGACCGTTCGTCTTTCAAATTACACTGCTTCTCTTTCTTCTCTTGGCGACCGCTCCATCGAACCGGGGCAAACTGGGACCTTGACCTTCTTGCTCAAGAACACCGGCGGCCTACAGGATTCATATCGAATTGACTCGATCACGACCAATCCAATCAATCGTAACTGGGCGGATATTTCATCCGTTGGTAGCTCGACTGCAGCCCTGTCTCCTGGAGCAACAACTTCGATTGGCATTCCTGTGTCGGTGCCGCTTGGTGAAAACCGATCAAATGCCTCTGTGATCACCATCACTCTTCTTTCAATTCAAGACGGATACACGCTTGTGACGACGGCCGTTGTTCAAGCGGGCGAATCATACATTGCTTCTATTGAGATGCCATCGACGGTGACAGAATTGCTCCCTGGGGATTCAAACACCATCATGGCGAATGTCACCAATGATGGAAACGTCGGCGGCGAATTCACATTCGACTGTGGCCTTTCGGTCGCTGCAGTAAATTGGGTTTTAGACATACAAGGGGAAGAATGCGATCAATGGTCGACGTTCATCAATCGCTCGGCTACGGTTCAAATCCCGATCAACGTCAAGGTCCCACCGATCAAGAGCCCCCTCGACCCCGGTGAATTCAACCTCGCAGGCCAACCATTGCAAGTGTGGCTCCAAGTCCGAGCCGCAGGCGGCGGGCTCCCTACCCAGGCATCCGCTGGCATTGAAGTCCTTCCAACCATTGTCGTCGACCCGGGCCTACCTGTCCAAGAAATCGTTCTGACTGAACAAGATGTCATTGCTGCCAGAAACGGGCAGGGTCTCGAAGATGTCCTCGGACTCAATGTGGAAGTTCGCCACAATCTTTTCTCAGACATCGATGAAACCCTTAGTGCCGACATTGAAGTCAGTGACCTGTCCTTCCTTGCAACGAACACCGGTGGATTCTCTGAGGCTGGTCGTTGGAGTGCTGTCGTTTCACCGCCTCAACTTACAGGGCTGAAGCCTGGTGACACTTCGCCAGCCATTCTTGCCGTGCAAGGTCCTGACGACGATTATCCTCTTTCCGGTACAATCAC
>DUIP01000172.1:712-9990 GCA_013330285.1 Candidatus Poseidoniaceae archaeon | reverse complement strand
CCTTCAGTCCTCGGTGCAGAGATCCTCGAAGATGGACCAGTGGATGTGCAAGTCGGTGTCGAAACTGCAGTCGCCTTCCCATTCGCCAACATCGGGAACGACCTGACTTCCTACCGTCTTCGCTTGGCTGACGTGCCCGACGACTGGGTCGTTGAATTCAACGGGACCAGCGACACCATCGACAATCTCTCTGCTGACGTAGCAGACTTCCCAGCAGCAGGGTCTGCACACCAAACCATCGTTGAATTGCTGATTGAAACAGATCCCTTTGTGCCTGCAAATTCAATCGTCCCACTGACCATTACCATCGAAGAACGAGACACTGGCGCCTACATAGGAGAGCATATCCTTCCTGTAAGGGTTGGTGAATTGAGAAACGGGACCTTGTTCCCTCTGACTCAGCATATCTCTGTGGATCCAACTGATTTCGATGAATTCAAGACCATCAAGATCACCAACACTGGTAATGCACCAACGACGTACTATGTTTGGATTGACGATGCCCTTGCAGGTGATGTCATTTTCGAACTTGACTCAAACCCATCCATGCTCGTCGCACCCGGATATGAAGACATCATCAAGATCAATGTGATTCCAACAGCAGCCGCGAGTGCAGATCAAATGTATGAAGCGGTGGTTTGGGTCGCTGATTCAACCGGCGCCGTCAACATGTCTGCCAACATTACGGCAAACATCACCAAGAGTTCTGACATCAGAATCGATGCTCCTTTGGTGATTGGTGTCACTCCCGGCCAAATGACCAACATTGAATTCAACGTGACCAACATCGGAAACCTACAGGAATCAATCCTTATCATGCCTTCAATCGAAGGGAATTGGTCGACCGATGTCACTGAAATTGGAATGACGCTCCAAATCAACCAAACCATCACGGGACAAATTGTAGTCAGCGTCCCAAGTCTTGGAGGTGAAGAATCGCTGATGGATGGTTCTGTTCACAACCTCACCCTCGCCGTCTATGACGCATCGACCTCTGACTTCAAGACAAGCTTCACCATTCAACTTCGAGTTGGTGCTTTGTTCGCCCTCGAGGCAGAAGCTTGGCCGGCTGTTATGGAATTCTACAGGCAAGGTACTCGCACCTGGGAAGTTGCTCTCACAAACACTGGGAACCGAGATGTAGAAGTCAATGTGGGTTATTCAGTGAACAGAGCCGGCCTTGAGGTTGGATCGAGTGATTGGGCAATGGTTGACGGCGCACCAACGACCTTGTATCTCCCGGTTGGGGTTCCAATCACTCACATCTTCAGCGTTGAAGCATTGAATTTCGAACCTGATCTTTCACTCCAAGCAGATTTCAAAATCTATTACGAGCCTGTTGACGAAACTGTTCAAGGCAACGCCTCCTATGAGACCAACCTCGTGATGTCGAGGTTCTTCAGCACTGGAGATATCATTCTCAGGCCTGAGGTCGGCGACCCTCCAATCGATGTTGACATTACATACTCCCACATTCCAAACGGACAAGCACTTTCCGCAGCTTACGAAATTGAGTTGTGCAGTGCAGTTCGAATCCTTGATTTCGCAGCCCTCAACCTTAACGACGCTGAGTATCCGTGGGAATTCAAGGTCGTGCTTCCAGACGCGAACAGCACCGAAGTGATTCTTCCGATCAACGCAGCATCATGCACATTTGGCACTCAAGGTGAATCCTCACGAATTTCACTGCCAACACGCAGCGCATGGGATACGTCCTCTCCGCTCAAGATTTCAGTCAATGCTCCCGAGCGCGGTAAAATTCTATCAGGCGATGGCTGGGACCTCACGTTCCGACTTTATCATCCAACAGAGAACAACAACTACTCAACCTTCGATGAGGAAACATTCAGTTTCCAATTGGACGTCTTCGCCGATCCATTGGTTGAGTCCCTCGAGGTCATCACCATCGAAGAAGGTGAAGAATTCGACCTCTTGCTGACCGTGACCAACGCAGGTACAGCTACTGCTTTGGGTGTCGATGTCGCCCTTGTGTGCCCAACTTCGGCCATCCTCAGTGGCCCGCTCGCAGAGCCAATGATTGGTATTCTTGGCCCTGGTGAATCTGTTGTGCTCAATTGGCGTATTCAACCGGATTCCATCGATTGGTGGGAACAGTCCGAAGCATCTGATTGTACGGCAACCGTCGATGCCTTCTACATGGACAAGAACGTCGTCGGCAATGACGTACGAACCATTGAAATGAACATTGAGTCCTCCTCCCCAGGCGTTTCAACCAGTTTCATAGCCTTGATCATCTGCTTCCTCACCTCCATCGTTCTTATTCGCCTCACTGGACAAAATGAGAAGTTCCGGCTCATGGCGGTGTACGCTGGTGTGCTCGGCTTTGGATTCTCATTCCACCTGCTTGATGTACCGTTCTGGGGCGTCGGCGTTCTCATTGCAACAGCTCTTTGGATTTGGCGCATGAGTTGGTCAAGCGCTGAAGAATTCAAATTGATTCACGAAGACTACCAACGCGCTCGTCGCGGTGTTTCAACGCTCTATACAGATCACTTTGATGCTCTGAAAGAGAGCCGCCGCCAATTGAGCGTGATTCTGGCTGTTCCTGTGCTTGGTTTCATAGCAGTAATCCTTGGTCTACCACCACAACTCTACACCGACCAAAACAACATGGTTTCCTTGGTGGTTTACATCACCGTCGTCATGCTCGGCGTATGGTTCATCATCCTCAGAGCAGACCGTGCCTATGGCAATCTGTACGGTCGTCTCACAGATGTCGAGGTCAAAGCAACTCGAATTGAACGAGACCTCGGCGACCCGGCACGTTTGTTCAATGAATTAGCGGGCGACGGCTTGAACCTCGACGAAATTTTCGGAGACGTATCGAGCAACGCTACTGTTGGGGCACTTGTCGGAGCAGAACAATCTCAAGAGGAGGTGAATGATGATGTCCAAAGATGACGTCGACATTATTGACGATCCAGATATGCTTCTGGATGAAGTCGATGCCTCCTTCGACCTCGAAGCCCCAGAATTGGATGAGTCCCTGGCAACAGCACCCGAGATGACGGAAGGCGAAGTCCAGGAAGCCCGTGCTGCAATTGCGGCGAGCAAAGATTCCGCTGACCGCCTCATCGCAGCCTCAAGGGAACTCGAATCCCTCGTTTTCGGTGTTGTACAGGATGAATCCAATTCATTGGCTGGAACAGAAGTCGATATTGCAGATGCCAAACTGTTCCTCAACGCTCACAAACTGAAAGCAGCTCGCAAATCGGTCAAGAAGGCTGAACAATCCCTCGCCTTGCTCGAGGAAGATGTG
Source organism: Candidatus Poseidoniaceae archaeon (assembly GCA_013330285.1). Lineage (GTDB taxonomy): Archaea > Thermoplasmatota > Poseidoniia > Poseidoniales > Poseidoniaceae > MGIIa-L1 > MGIIa-L1 sp8160u. Next base: position 6,710 of record DUIP01000172.1, on the reverse strand, counting down.
CTTCACCTACGCAGAAACATTGCAATGCTTCACAGATTGCTCAATGAAAAGAAAATCAACGAACAAGAAGTTGAAACAATTCTTCTCCGTCTTCATTCAGCAACAGGTGCTGCAGAAATTGGTGATGTTGGTGTCGCTGCTGGTGAAGTTGAACACCTTGTGGACGATCTCATCGGAGGGAACACAGCCACCCTCAATCCTTTCCTCTTCCGTCATTTCTGGCTTGGTCTTGACACACGATGGCCTGCGGGTGGCGATGAAGGCGTCTTGATTGTCCGCCTCATCAACGATGGTCCTGTTGCGATGCCGGGTATGCGCCTGTCTCCTCCAGTGCCTGAGGGATGGACTTGCGTTCCATCCTCAGTCGATCTACCAATCATCGCCCCGGGTGGTAATCTACCACTTCGGTTTGAGGTCAAGGCGAACCGTCGCTACGGCGCAGATGAAATCCCTCTCTCACGTAAGTTGGCAATCGCTACGTCTTATGAGATGCGAACGGGCGATATTACCGCAACTATTCGCGCTCAGAATCGTTCGATGGAGCCTCTGCAAGACATTGTGCTCTCGCCTTGGATTCCACCCGGCTTTACCACAGATTCAGTCCCATTCATCAACCGTCTCGCACCTGATGAAGTCGCTCTTATTCGCATGCCTTTGCGCATCAACATTGGTTCAGGAGGGAATGCCTGAACCGCTCACAGTCCACCCTAATGGGGGATACAAAAAAAACAAAAATGGTGAAAAATATGAAAGAAAATACGAACGAAAACAGCGATAACATCGCTGCAATTGGTATTGGTGCAATGATTGTGTTCATTGCCCTAATCCTTGTTGCGGCGGTTGCAGCAGCGGTCATTATTCAGACCGCAGAACAATTGCAACAAAATGCACAAAGCACTGGCGAAGAGACAACTGATTTGTTGTCCTCCAAGGTGAACATCAAGGGTGCCGTGATCACTGGAGCTGGTGCAAACCAGATCTACATCACCTTCGAACTGGCCCCTGGATCTGATCCAGTCACAGCAAATACTGTGGCTTGGTCAATCATGTGCAGCGGAACCCCAAGCGGTGACGACTACGGAAACTTTGGTGCAGCACAGCAAGTTGGCGGCGCAGCTCTTGTCGGTGGCGTCCTCAGCCCGGGTACGACCTACACAATCGAACTAACCAACGCTGGTGGCCTTGCTACCTGCGTTCCAACAGCCAACCAAGACCACTCGTTGATGATTCAATCCGGTAAAGGTGGATTCACCTACGAATTGCTCAACTACGGCGGAAACATTGCAGCAGGCGAGGTGATTGTATGAAGTCCATCAACAATGACGAACCACAAAACGACACAGTCGCAGCAATTGGTATCGGCGCAATGATTGTCTTCATTGCCTTGATTCTCGTTGCAGCAGTTGCAGCAGCAGTGATTATTCAAACTGCAGAACAACTCCAACAAAACGCTCAGAAGACCGGTGAAGATACGGCAGACAACATGGCTGGTAAAGTCATGATCAATTCCGTCTACGTCGACACCAACGCAGCAGGAGAGGACTACCTTCTCTATGTTCGCTTGGCACCTGGCAGCGAAGCAACAACAACCACGACCATCTCTTACCAGGTGTTCTGTGCGAACGGTGTTGCAGAAGGTGTCCTTCTCGCAGCTGATGTTGCTCCAATGACCACTGGTACATTCGGAACAGCGACCATGGCAGCCTCAACTGGATACATCATGACCATCGATGGAAACAACGGCGGTACAGATTGTAGCCCAGACGCAACAAGCGGTGGAACCGCAATTTCCTCCGCACAACTGTTCATTCACGTTGGAAAGGGCGGTACAACCTACGAGACCCTGACCATCGACAGCAGCACAGCCGGATCAAAAATTGTCTGATGTTCATCTAGGGGCACAGCACAGCAATGTGCGCCCTTAGAGGAGGAATTATCATGGCATGGCCATTTGGCAACAGTGCTCAGAAGGACCAAGGGGAAGACGCATCACTTACAGAAGATCGGCTCAAGATCATGGCGAACATCGCCATTGAACAAGTCCCCCTTCCAGAGGAAGGAGAACTTGGAGAAGAGGATGCGTGGACCATCTCACCCGGGCCCACCAAGGCACGACTCAACAGCATCGGCAGTGTTCCAAGCGTGGCAGCAAGCCTCGCTCCAGCACCAGCCGCACCGGTGAACACCACCGTCGACACCTCCGGGCTCGAACGCCTGATCAGCAGCCGTCTCGACATGGTCGAGGATGTGCTTCGCATGGTTGAAGTTCGACTCGAGCAACCGCCCGAAGAAGCAACTTCAGGCGAGTCTGACGAAGGTGTCGATGTGGAAGACGCAGCACTCAGTGGTGACACCATTGTCACTGCAAGCGGTGAAGTTATTCCAGTCTCCGGAAACGATCGTCTCAAAGAAGTGGATGAAGCACCATTGGTGGAATTGTACGAAGCACAAGCTCTCGCTGCAAATCCATTCTTGCATGCTCCCTCCCGCGGCGCTACCGCCAACGCCAACAGCGTTGGTGCACCAACTGTCTCAGCCCTCTTGCTCGACCATATGTCGGGCATGGCAGCAGTCAGTTTTACCCAGAAGGCCATGGCCTCGGGTATGCTAAGCGACGAAGAAGGACGTTCAGTCATGGCAATTGTTCAACTTGCAGAACCAGGTGAAACCGAGGCTGCTCTTGATGACCATTTGCCACACAAAGAATTGCTTACGTTCTCATCGCTCGTCAGTTCATGGCGCAGCGTGAGAACACTCCGAGGTGAAGTCTGAGATGGCTGGCTCGGTAGGTATTGGTGGCCTCATTATTGGGGTTTCATTGTTGGTCGTGTTTTCCATGGCCGTTCAAACAATGTCGTATCAAATGGAAACCTCAATCGAGGTTTTGGATGCTGCGGCTGATCCACTACCGAGCTATGCTATCGCAGATGCATCGCTTCTCGAAGGCGCAATTCTCAGTGTAACCGTCACAGGAACCGGTCTTGGTTCAGGTGTCGTCGATGGAACCCTTGTCGCAAATGGTGGGGTTGGTTTGGGTGGTTTTTCTGCTACCTTTACTGTGTCATCGGGGGAAATAGATACGAATTCCGTGGTCATCACCAGCCACGGCTCGTACTCAACCCTCCCTACGAGCATTACAGTAAGTGGACAGGGGACGCTAAATCCTGCACCAACATTCACCTTTACCACGGGTGACATCTTCTATGCTAACCTTACCAATACCGGTGACATGACGATCAAAACCGACGATGTATGGTTGTTCTTTGATGGCGAGTCGCCAACAAAATTCAGTTCCGTGCACCGTGATGGTTGGGCTCAAAATCAGGCCACACCTCCGTTCGCATCAGGAAACTGGTATGTTGGAGAAACGGTTGATTTGATTTTACCAAATCCCCCATCACTTACCACACGCTTTGCAGTCACATCTGAAGGATTTATTGCTGCAGAGGCGATTTGAGGGATTATTATGGCAGATGGCGGGGCTTCGACTTTTATTATGCTCATCACTGGGCTTTTGATTTCAAGTTCAGTCAGTGCCTTGTTGATCACCGAATGGTCTTCCACTGCAAAGGTCGCACAAGTACAGCAACGCGGTGCGCAACTCGATTCAGAATTGGATATCGAGTTTGCAGGTGACCCTATGATGGTGGATTTTGATGATTCAACATTACCAGAAACAATCACGTTTTACATTGAAAACAGTGGGCTGCATTCCATGGATGAATCAAAGATGACCGTCGTCGTTGATGGTGTTGAACCAACCTCTGTTTCTGTTTCATTGGTTGGAACGCCTACGCCAACTTCATGGGTTCCAAACGAACTCGCGATGATTGTGGTGGAGTATAATCCGGCATCTGGCTACAGCGATGGCGATGATGTCGCACTGTACGCCATTGCTACTTCTGAAGTGATTGGCGGCCTTTCATCGAGTGCATCGATGAGCATTGAGGTGAGACTGTCATGAAGGAAGATCCATTTTTGAAAGCTCACAAGCCAAAGGAAGATGGTTTCCCCTATGACTTGGAAACAGATTCCCTTGCTGATTCAATGGGTCTTCGCTTACCAAACCGTTCACTCTATGTGTTGCAAGGTGCGGTCGGTGGCGGTAAATCACTGATCTCTCAACGCCTTGTCTATGGCATGGTTGAGAACGGGGTCAAGGTCCTCGTCATCACGACAGAACTCACCACACGCGGTTGGATCGAACAAATGGAATCCATTGGTTATGGCGTGACAGATGCAATTCGTGAGGGTACACTCATGGTGTTCTCACGCTTTGGAACCATTGCCGAATCCCTGCCAAATGTTGGGCTCGATGAGGTGCTTGAATCTGAGGCCATTGGCCTTGCTGATGTTGTCATTATCGATGCAGCAAGTTCACTGATGCCTGATTCACTTGAGGAACCCGAGCGCTTTGCTATGATGCAACGATTAAGGCGCATTTGTGCCGATGGTCGTTCATTGATGTTGTGCGTCGACCCGGAAGAGATGGATCACAAGTTGATGCACAGCATGCGTGCTTCGGCTGAAATAGTGCTTGATTTGACCACCACCATGATCGGTGGAGAGATCAAGAGAAACATTGTTGTCACGAGATTTTTGAGGGCAGCTGGACCAGTCCAGACCTCGATTGGATGGCGAGTTGAACCAAGCATGGGCTTCATCGTCGATATTACAGCCGTGAGCTGATGGGGGGAATTTGAATGGCCGATGAACCACGATTTGCCAAAGGGGACCTCAATGGTGTCATGGCAGCTCATCCGCACGTTGCTGATTGGGTGCGTGATTTCGAAGCTCGCTACGGGGCTCGCCCGATGTACTACGGTGAATTGGACCGAGATGCCAAAAAAGAACGACCTCTCAATTTGATTTACTTGGCCAAGGAGCCAATTTTTGTTCACATTTACGAACCACCTGCTGATGAAGAAGGTGGTGGCCAAGTGTTGTGGTTTGGATTGGAACCACAACTCACTGAAGAAGAAGAAAACATTCGCCGAGAATTGACCGAAACTTTACTTCAAGAAGCACCCACTGCTCCATCGTTTACCACAGATAATGAATTCGAAACCATCCTTCGCCAGATGATTGAGCGATACACGGTGCTCGATTCTGAACTTGGGGTGACTCCACGACGACAAGGTCGTATGTGGGAAATGCTGGGCATGGATGACAAACGGCTCGTTGTCAACCAAGAACAACGAACGCGCCTCGAGTACATCGTCATTCGAGACTTGATTCGTAATGGGCCACTTGAACCTCTGCTCTCCGACGAGATGCTGGAAGATATTCACTCCATTGGGCTCAAACACGTCCACATGGATCACAAGGTGTTTGGCATGGTCACCTCAAACATTCGATTTAGGGAACGAGAAATACTTTCTCGATTCCTTCGAGCTATGTCGGAACGTATTGGACGCCCAGTGTCCGATAACAAGCCAATTATCGACGGCGCCTTGCTCGATGGGTCCCGTATCAACATCATTTTCTCAGACGACGTTTCCATGCTTGGTCCATCGTTTACGATTCGTAAGTTCGCTGAAGAAACCATTTCCATTACTCAATTAATTGCTTGGGGCACCATCTCTTCACAAGTCGCAGCCTACATCTGGATTTGCCTTGAGTATGGAATGTCTGTGCTTGTTTCTGGTGAAACAGCATCAGGTAAGACCACGACGCTCAACGCAATTCTCCCATTCATCGATCACAACGTCAAGATTTACTCGGCGGAAGACACCCCTGAAGTGAAGGTTCGCCACAAGATCTGGCAACGCCTCGTCACTCGCTCTTCGAAGAATGAAGAGTCTCGCGTTGAAATGTTCGATTTGCTCAAAGCAGCATTGCGTAGCCGTCCACGGTACATCATCATCGGTGAAATTCGTGGTGTTGAAGGTGCAACCGCTTTCCAGGCCATGCAGACAGGTCACCCTGTAATCGCCACCTTCCACGCCTCTTCAATCGTCAAGATGATTCAGCGGTTTACCGGTGACCCAATCAATGT
>DUIP01000172.1:0-371 GCA_013330285.1 Candidatus Poseidoniaceae archaeon | reverse complement strand
CCAATTCGTTTCTTCGATAACCTGAATTTTGCTATTTTCCAAGAAGTTGTTGAAGCTCCAGGCGGTGGAATCGCACGACGTGTCACCGGTATCGACGAAGTCATCGGCTACAACAAGCACAGCGATGGTGTTCTCACCCGTGGTATGTTCGAGTGGGATCCTGTCAAAGACAAGCATTACTTCCGAGGTATGTTCCAGAGCCATTTGCTCGAAAATAAGATTGCTGCAATGGCTGGTTTTGCGAACAAGCGTGATATTTACGATGAGATGCTCAAGCGAGCCGCCGCTCTTCAGAAGATGGTCGATCGGGAATTAACTCACTACGATGACGTCTTTGATTTGCTTGGGATTTATTACAACAGTGGCTGGGA
>DUIP01000181.1 GCA_013330285.1 Candidatus Poseidoniaceae archaeon | reverse complement strand
CCTGCGAGGAGAATTGCCTTCACCTTCATGGCCATGGGGGGGTGGTCATTCCTTTTGGCCTTGTCCCATCAGTTCATCCACTGCGCCATCCTTTGCATTTTTTTCAAACCAATCGGTACGCACCAAATCACCTAATCGCTCTACGCCGGCTTCGATTAAGTCTTGATCTTTAGCTTCAGCCGCCTTCCATTGTCGCTCAGCGACCGCAGTGTAGCGTTCATTTGCTTCATTGACAAGATGTTCAGAACGGCGAAGGTCCCCCTCCAACCCGTCGTAAGCGCCTTCTGATTCAGTGATGTCTCGGCGAGTGTGTGCAGCATGAGGATTGTCGTCATACGTTCCACCAGTGAATCCCTTCTCATCTTGGCCACGAATACTGCCTGTCATTTTCTTGACTTGCACCTCGTTGAATTTGCCAGTTTCTGCAGCCAACAAAAGTCGTCGATGTACATCATTTCCATCGAGCAGATCCGGATCGATATCAAGTTGCTCAAACATCGCTTCTTCCCTTGCCCACGACGCCCGATTCTGCGACTGGAACACCAAGGAAAGTCCGAACAAATATCCGAGAAGACAACCACCAACAATCAACGGTGACCCTCCAACGAACGCCAGCCACGACACGCATGAGCCAGCGACTGCTATTGTGAGAATGGACCCCAGCCGCCTTCGAAGTGTCCTCAGCCGTTCCTCATCTTCGATGAATTGGAGGTACGTCGCAGCATCGTGTTGCATGGTTTCACCATCATGAGCGTATTTTTTCGGCCTTCGTTCGTAGGGCTTCATCTGAATCCACGTCTTTCGACCAACCCAGATCATTCAGTGCCTGAAGCTTACTCGCTTCGATGCTATTGGACATGCGTTCGAAGGCAAATTGAATCAACAGGGCGAAAATGAGCGCCGATGCAACACCAAACTGCCAGCGGCTGAACCAGGCCACTGCTCCGGAGATGACAACGCCCTGAACGATCGCCAAACGGAGGCGAGTTTTGATTCGAACAGCAGAATCGAGACTGTCGATGAGCCTCTTTGCACTCTCTTTTTTTGTCGCCATGGTGGCCCCAGTTCCTTTCCATTCGTCAATATGCCGGAATCAGTCAAATAAATCTGCGAGGAATGAAGCGTGATTTCGTTGTATTGCTTCTTGCCGAGTTGTTGGATCGGGACTGATGGTTTGTGGGGCATCTTGAACCAAAACACTGTCCTGAAGCATCAAACTCTGCCGTGGCTCCATGGCCAATTTCTGTAGCACATCGGCAAGGGTAAGTTGAATCCTCGATGTTTGATCTGACTGCATAACCAACAAGCGCTCAAGGCTGTCGAGCAAGGCTTCATTGCGATTGCTCCTGTCTTCAATCGCTTTCGATTGGGCGTTCATTGCCTGCTCTTGTCGATTTAACAATTCGCGGGCAGCAGGACTACCAACCGCATCTCTACGGTTGATTTCTTCCATGGCGTTATGTAATTCTTGGTTGGTTTTTTGAAGGTGAAATTGCAATTCTTCAATATGAAGTGAAGATCTGTGAATATGCCGTTTCAATCCTCTGCTCTGTTCCATAAGCCGATGTTGGCGTGAACGATTTTGTGCCGACTCGACCAAGAAGGCCACAGCAACAGCACCTCCTAGAGCAAGTTCTGGACTCATTCGAAGTTCCATTAACATCATCCATGTGAGCACTCCGAAGACAAAAGAGCGTACGATTCCCATACTATGAATATAGGATTGCACGGTATAACCAATTGTTGCTTGGGGGCCCGCGGAGCCCAACCAAAAGCGATGATTTTCTCTCAAGCAATTGCAATAAAACAATCATCGTCAATTTCAATCAATCCACCAATCGCTAGCAGGTGATCAATCGCTTCATCGATTTCATCAGGAGATACCCCATTGGCATTCATGCCTTTGAAGATCACTTCGAGTGTTGCAAAAGGTTCACCCTTTGCAATTTCACTTTCAACGACGACAAGGAGCATTTGACAAGCAACAGCGAGCAACGGGTCATCCCCTTCATCGTCTGGTAACAAGTCGAGGAAACTTGCTGCAGGGTGCATCAACTCCTCTTTGACATCAGCAACCACATTTTCCTTTTCAGGTTCTGTAGCACGCTGACCTAACCCCTTCAAGGCCTCATCGACATCAAGTTTGAAGCAATCGAAGATGTTTCGCTGCATTGGATCGTTTTGAGCTTCTTCAGGCTCCAAGCGCCGAGCGATATTCTCCAGCCTGTGGAGACGTTGTTCAACAGCAAGACGTTCCCTAGCGAGGTCATGATTGACCAAATCAAGGGACATGTTGGCCTGGTCGATCAACCAAGCATCAATGCTCCATTGAGGGTCGATGCTTTGCATGATTTCAGCAAGCCGCTGCACCTCAAGAGGCATCGATTCCAGTCGAACATGGGCTTCTGAGACCTCGTTCTGCTTGTCACTCATGTTCTTCACTCTCCCACATGACGGCCTATGAAACCTTTCTCGCCACCCACCACCATTGTTTCCATTGTGGAACCCCTCGACTGCGCTCATTCTCTTGTGGATGAACTTCTCCAATGGACGGTGACCTTGACATGCTACCAAATGATGCGTGAGCGGCATTTGCAAAAGCGAAGCCATTCGGAGGAAAGGGTCGCGTTCATGTAGGGGTTGCCCTTGGCGAGAGTCATGGGAAATTATCGGATTGGCGTTCTTCCCGGCGACGGTACTGGTCGAGAAGTGGCTTTGGAAGCCCAACGTATTCTCAACGCCATCGAGGCCAACACGAACCATGGTTTTGAACAAACTGTGATTCAATGTGGAGGGCAACATTACCTCGAGACTGGTGAAGAATGGGCAGAAGGCTCATTTGAATTCTGTCGAGACGAGGCAGATGCAATTTACCTTGGAGCCATTGGCCATCCAGGTGCACGCTTGCCAAACGGCGATCTTGCAGGTGGATCAGTTATTTTGGGTATGCGCAGTGGCCTGGATCTCTACGCAAATCTTCGACCAATCAAACTCTACGAAGGTGTGCCTCACAAAGTGCACGGCCGATTTACGCAAATTTGGCAACCCGGCATGGTGGACATGACCGTTCTAAGGGAAAACACCGAAGGCCTCTACCACTCACTCCTGCGACGAAGCGCTGACAGAGCACAGGGTCGCGACCCATACGAACCTCCATCGATGGAATTCCCTGGCTTAGAAGGCGAAGTGGCCTACGACCCTCGCCCGATTTCAGCAAGTGGCAGTGAGCGCTTGATTCGAATGGGTTTTGAAATTGCAGAAACCCGAAATGGCGCCCCAGCTGATGGCGTGAAGCGCGTATCATGCATCGACAAATCCAATGTCACTCGTGGCTGCCAATTGTTTAGAAAAATCTTCGACAAGGTCGGCGAATCTTACCCTGGGACAGAGAAGGACCACGGATACATCGACGCCTTCATGCAATGGCTTACACGTTCACCAGAAGCTTACGATGTCGTCGTGACGTCCAACATGTTTGGCGACATCGCTACAGATTTGGGTGCGGTGCTTCAAGGCGGTATGGGCATGGCAGCCTCTGGAAATATTGGTGATAAGCATGCGTTCTTCGAACCGGTCCACGGTTCCGCTCCAAAATACGCAGGCATGAACAAGGTCAACCCAATCGCGACCATCAACTCGATTCAACTGATGATGGACTGGCTAGGGCGAAAGAATGGAGATCAAGAACTTGTTCAAATTGGTCGAATGATCGATGAAAGTGTCGCAGATCACCTTCGAACCGGAAAAGGCCTCACCTACGATCTGGGCGGCGATGCCTCGTGCTCAGCGGTTGGCGAAAGCATCACTTCCCGCTTGGTCGCCAAACTCTCAGAAGAATTCTAAGCAACGCAATGCGCTATCAATCGCTAAACTTTGTTGCGATGTGTCGAAGAGCATCTCTCAGTGCCTCTTCGTTATCATAGGTCTTCGAGACCTCAGACATCTTGATCGAATCAAATTGCAACAGCATGTTCTCTGCGACTCGAGTCAATTCATCGACAATGGTGATTGTGCCCATTTTGGCAGATCGTGAAAGCGGGTTGAGATCGATAACAATCACTGTTTTTCCCATGGCAACGAGTGCCTCACAGCGGTCACCATCCTCCAATGGGACAAGGATCACATCAGAATCAATGATGCCTTCTTTGGTACATTTTGCCCGTGGGCCCTTAAGCCCTGGAATTCGAGCGTTTGGACTGGCCCCAAGGATTTCAACATCAAGCGAGCGCTCTTTTTTGATCGTTTCAAGCCGCTCAAGAAGTGCAGACATCCGCTTCGGGGTTCGATAAAAAATATTGATTTCAACAGGGCACTTCAATTGTTGAGCAAGAGCGAGCAGTTGCTCACCAGCCAACGCAACCGCGTTTCCATTCAAGCTGATGATGGGGCGTTCAGCATTCTTGAGTGCCCTCAACGCATGAAGGGTTGCTTCATGGGCGCTGGGGATTGTTTGCTCGCCGAGCAAGTAATCGTAAGCCTCTCCCCGACCATGAGCAATCATAGCACTACCGGCAAGCATGCCTTGTTTTTCTGCCTCCTCAAGGCGATGTCGAAGGAGAAGAGATTGGTATCGCGGATGGCTTGGGTCAGCAGCAAAATCGCTCATTGAATCCCCTCATTCAAACGCCGGACATCAGCATCGACATATCCAAAGGCGCCACTCCTCTGTTGATCGAACTGGTCGAAAGCACGTCAAGACCACACTCGTGCCATTGGTCGAGGTGGTCGAATTCAATTCCACCACTTGCTTCGAGCACCACATGTTCTCTCAACCCCATGTCGGTGAGTTCT
>DUIP01000026.1:9915-10651 GCA_013330285.1 Candidatus Poseidoniaceae archaeon | reverse complement strand
AAGTACATGGATGGGGAAATTCAATTCTTGAACTTGACTGAAAATCAAACCCTTCTTCTGACATCAGATGAACTGAATCAATTTGGGCCACAAGTGCTTACCGATCATCTGGTCTACTTCCAAGAAGATGAATCCGGCGATGTAAGCGTCCACATTCACTCATGGACTCCAGAGTTGAATGTCTACTCGAATATTTTGTTGCAGGTTGGTTTGTTGGCTGCGTTTTTGCTGGCTTTCATTTACGCTTACCAGCGCCAATCAGAACGGAGCAGTACACTGAGGCAAGCCGAGGAAGAATAACTCACTTTTTGATGCTCAACATTCGCTCGAGCGCCAAAAGCGATCCTTCTTGAATGGAAGTTGGAACTGTTATTTGATTGGGTATTTCACCGTCCACAATTCGCTCAAGGACATCCATCAGGTAGGCCGGATGAATCATGTACATCGTTGAACAAGGGCAAATTTCCTCATCAAGGCATTCAATATGTTTGTCAGGATGCTCTTGAGCAAGTCTGGCCACCATGTTGATTTCAGTGCCTATTGCAATCCTTGACCCGGGCGCTTGTTGCTGAACGAAATTGCGTATGTATTGTGTGGACCCATTGGCATCACTCGCTTCGACGGTTGCAATCGGGCATTCTGGATGAACGACAACAATGCCTTCCGGCTCTCGTTGACGAAAATCTTCAATTTGAGCGACGGTAAATCGCTTGTGAACCGAACAAAAACCGTGCCA
>DUIP01000026.1:0-9508 GCA_013330285.1 Candidatus Poseidoniaceae archaeon | reverse complement strand
TGATCAATACCCATTGATGCACCAGTATTTCTGCCGAGGTGTTGGTCTGGGAAAAAGAGAACAGAACCACCTTCTCCAGCTCTGTCAAACGCCCACTGAAGCGCACCAGAGGCATTGGTCGAGGTGCAGACAATTCCACCATGGCGCCCGACGAAGTCCTTCAGGTCGGCACTGCTGTTCATGTAGGTGACCGGGACCAAAAAGGCGTCATTTTCTGAGGCGAGGGCGACAGGATTTTCTCGAGTGATGGGGTCACGGAGCCCTGTTTCTTGAAGGATTTCTTGCCATGCAACTTCGACATCGCCCAACGTTGCCATATCCGCCATCGAACATCCAGCCCGGAGGTTTGGAAGAATGACATGTTGGTCATCGCTTGTGAGGATATCTGCGGATTCTGCCATGAAGTGAACGCCACAGAAGACAATGTACTTGGCATCTGAATCTGCTGCTTTTTGGCTGAGCATAAACGAGTCACCAAGGAAATCTGCATGCATGACGATGCTGTCACGTTGGTAATGATGGCCAAGGATCAAAAGATCCTCACCGAGCTGTGCTCTAAGTTCAGTAATACGGTCCGCAATGGCCTGTTCTTCGACAGAAAGCGAAGTGTCCATGAAATCCACGGAGCACATTGGGAGTGACACGGTCATGGTGGCTCGATTTGGCCACCACCTATACCTTATTGAACCAATCCACGCCTAAAGATTTGATAAACCAGCGCTGAAACCGAGGTGCATGGTCTTCCAAGCTGGCGAGCGATTGCACCTTGGTGCAGAGGCTGAAGTCTGGTCGGGTACGTGGTTTGGCCGACCTGCTGTACGAAAAGAGCGTCGTCAACGGGCATGGCGCCACCCAGATTTGGACCATCGACTTGGGCATCGCCGCATGATGAGTGAAGCGAGGCTCCTTGTCCGTATGCACCGCGCTGGGCTCGCCGTCCCCGCACTCTACGATCTCGACCCAGAGTCTGGCGTCATGATCATGCAACATATGGCAGGGCGTCCATTGATTGAAGTGCTCCGAGACCCAAAGATGTCGAGTGAGTTCCTGGTCACAGCACTCGTGAGCACTGGTGCAGCCATTCGTAATGTGCACAGGCTCGCCATCACTCACGGTGACCTTTCCACAAACAATGTGCTCATCGATGAAAACGGTCATGCGTCGCTGATTGACTTTGGTCTTGCTGCAGTCGATTATGAGGTCGAACGATTTGGAATCGACTTACATGTGGTCGATGAAATCCTTGGCGCATCCCACCCAGACATCGAAGGTGCGATCGAAGAATTGTTGCGAGGTTATACTGCAGAAGAAGAACGACTGGGGCCTCCAGCCGAGCAAACTGGCGGATCGGTCCCCACTGCATCAGAAGTCTTGCAACGCCTCGAAAACGTTCGAACCCGTGTGCGATATCACGGTTGATTATTCCATCAAAAGGCGAAGTTCTTCGACGCTTCGAAGTTCAGCCAAGTAAATTTGTTCAATCGCGTCAGAGAGGTCTTGGTCTGCTGCTTCTTCAAGATGAATCATCACTTCACCATACACGGATGCTGCCTTGGTTTCCGTTTCAAGAGAGTACTGAAGCATCGCCGCAAAGTCTGTTGTATGGGTGATTGGATGAGGGTTACGTTCAGTCACCGGGATGCCTTGCAACTTTACGATGGCTTTACGCACAATATTGGCATGGGCCAGAGATTCAGTGGCTTCACCGTCAAACATTGGAGAGAGTTGCAGTCTGTGGATCCCCTGAACGTTTGCTGCATAGTGAGCATACATGTTGATGGCGCGCAGTTCCCAACCAAGGGCTTCGTTTAGTTTGTCGATTAATGTGGTGTATGTCATGATCTCAACTCTTAGGGTGTACGAAAGTAATTCTGGTCCCCTGTGCCCTGATAACCCCATCATAGAAGCGATACATAAACCCATGCTGTGCAATGAAACTCACTCATAACCAAACCGATTCACCAAGTTTCCATCCAATGAAAGCCAAGAAAGGGCACACAATCATGGTGATACCGATGTATGAAAAAGCAAGTGTTGAATCGCCTCGATCAAACATTGAAACGGTCTCAATTGAAAACGCAGACATGGTTGTAAAAGCACCAAGAAAGCCTGTTGCAAACACGAGAACCATCTGTTCGGAAACAAATTGTTGTGCGATTCCAACCGTGAGCATTCCAAGAACAAAAGAACCGATCAGATTGACTGTAAGGGTCGCATAGGGGAACCCATCACCGTTCAGCCATTCCCCAATCAAGTAGCGCATAGCAGCACCTAGGGCGCCGCCAGCAGCAACAAGGCCAATCTGTTGAAGCATAACCAACGCTCTTCTTCATCGCTAACAAGCCTGCCGGAGATGCGGTGAAACGTCACCTCGATTAGGCGCACATCTCAAAGCCCACACCGCCTCGGCCATGTATGGGACGGACCGTTTGGTTTCTTACTGGCAACACAGGCAAACTCAAAGAAGCAACACATCATTTGCAACCACTTGGTTATGATGTTAAACAGCTCATCGTTCCAGAGGGCACAATCATTGAACCACAAGCAGAACACCTCACCGAGGTGGCCATGTCCAAGATTGAGCAAGCCATACCGTTCATGGAACATCCAGAGGATTTGCTCTTGGTGGAAGATGCTGGTCTTTTTGTTGATGCTTTGGATGGTTTTCCAGGCGTGTATGCTGCCTACGCTCTCGATACCATTGGTTGCCAGGGCATGTTGAGGCTGCTTGGGCACCTTGGCTCTGAAGACCCTGTGCAATCTGCAAGCCTACGCAGAGCCTCCTTCGAGGCTGTTGCAGTGATGTGGGTGAACGGCGAGACCTTGATTGGAAACGGGACATGCCCCGGATGGATTGCGAACACCATGACCGAGGGTGAAGGCTTTGGATTCGATCCCATTTTTGTCCCTTCAGATCTCGATGAAGACGGAACTCCGTTGCCACCTGGCGAATATGGAGCCACGAGCACCCATGGCGCGACCTTTGGCGGTATCCCAATGGAACAGAAGCAAAAGTTCAGTCATCGTTCAAGAGCGCTTGAAGACTTGTTGCGGCAACTGCCATCAGCATGATAAGTTAAGCCACTTTGGCATTGGTGAGGCACATGGCATTTCTGAAGAGAATGGCAGGGTTTTACGCCCTTACCGCCACTGTGATTTATGTCGCATTTGCGAGTTCTCTCGAGGACAATGTGGCTTGGGGCCTCATTGCCTCAATTATTCTTGGGTGCTTGGTCTTTATCGGATCACCTGAAGCAAAAGCCTCGAAGCAGGTCCGTAGGCAACAACCAAGAGCAGAAGCAGAAGTTGTCATAGAGCAAGAAGACGAGGCCGATGCTGGATTGGATATTCCTGAAGCGGTGACTCAAGAACCGATGGATGGAGCAACCTTGAGGGAGCGAAAACTTGCAAAAATACAGGCGGCTGAAGCACAAAAAGCACAAGCCGTGGCTGCGGCTGAAGCAGAAAGCGAGGATGAAGAAGAACTTGTTGAAGTCACGCTCGAGATGGAAGATGTGCATACTGCTGATGAATTCGTGGTGGAAGTGTCAGCTGAATCAGTCGAAGATGCAGATATTGAAGCCACTGTGAAGCAACGTAATATTCGCCACGACGTCATTCGAGAACGTATTGAAAAACGCCGAAGAGGACAACTCGCTGAGATTCGAGCCTCAACAGCAAAGATGTGGGAAGATCAAACCGCTGGTGAAGATCTTGTGGCACTTTTACAAACTCCAGGTCACGGACATTCAGTGCTCGTCGAGCCTGAAAACCCTGAACCTGGCCACATCTACGGCGCAACATTCGTCCGTATTGATGAGGCACGAATTCTCAAATTACGTACACCACTCGACAGTGGCTTTGAACAGGTCAAGAAAGAGAAAGTGCCTGAATTGCCGGTCTTGCTCGACCCAGATGGCAAACCACTCCCACCACTGCCTCCACTCGGTGAAGGAATGCCACTCCCACCTCTTCCTATGCCAGCTGCAAGTGGCGCCCTTGCTGCATTGAAGGACGAAATGGAGTCCTAACCCTGCGACCAACTGCTCAAAGTTGAAGGCAAGAGGGCCCTATCGTGAAACGATGGGAACTGAATTAAGGGATTCTTCATTGAGTTCTCATGGTCGTTCAACAGCATTATTGGGCTTGATCCTGGTTGCCATTGCCCCAACTGTTTCAATCATCACAGGTTTTGTGTTTAAGGCTGGATTGTTGGCCGTTCTCGTATTTTGCATCACAAAGGTGTGGCTGTTTGGACTCCCAGCGTATTGGCATATGAAGGTCGAAGGAAAGCCATTCGCTTGGTCACCTCCCAAAAATGGTGGATGGTTGGTGTCGCTTGGATTGGGTATCGGCATTATACTCGTGATCATTGGAGCCTACGTGCTTCTCGGCGAGATGATGATCGATCAGCAAACGTTGTACGAGTTGCTGGAACCGGTTGGTCTGACAACACCAACAAAGCTGGCAGGAGCCATTCTGTTCTGGGTTTTTATCAATTCAGTGCTCGAGGAATACGTTTTTCGATGGTTTATCACATCAAAACTTGAAGAACTCACTGGAAGGAAATGGACCGCAGTATTTCTTTCTGCAGGAATATTCACCTTCCATCACACCATCGCTTTGATGATGTTCATCAATCCGCTTGGAACCTTCATCGCCTCGCTTGGCGTCTTCATAGGGGGTGCCATTTTTTCCTGGATTTACTTGCAATACAGAAGCATCTGGGTGGCATGGGTCGCCCACGCATGTGCGGACATAGCGGTTTTTGGCATTGCTTGGCACCTGATCATCGGTTTCTGAAAGGAAACCACGACAAGTTGTTGATTCTTTATGAAGTGTCCTTCATGCGAAAAGATGACGATTGAAACCAAGACTCTCTTCGAGATTCGAACAAAATAAATGTGCGAAAAACGTCGTTTATGGGACATCCCCTTACGCCATTGAAATACTGTGGAGTGGTAGTATTAACGCACGACGTGCACAAAACAGGTGTTGACCATGGACGATTGAACCCCCGGATGCTTGCCCTTTAGCGATAGAGCGTCAGAGCGCAGAACTTGCTCAGATTACTGAGTGAGGAGGAAGCGCTTTGGAAGGGCGCGGTTTGCCATCCCGGCATACTGCGGAACAAGCAACACGGAGGAAAAAACGTACATGAGAAAGAACAGAAAATTGAGACACCACAAGCCCCACCACAACGGAAAAGACCGCACCACTGGAAAGCGAGTCTCCGCTCATCGGGCCTTAGAACCCGGCGATGGGAATAAAAACGACAAACCGAAAAGTGACAACGCTGGATTGAACACACCGAAGCGGGAGTGCTCTGAGAAAGAAGCTGCCCGCCGTGAGAAGGTGAAGAAGGCTCGTGCCGAACGTACCAAGAAAATACGTGAAAACTGGCGAGCTGAACGTGAAAACCAGCCGGAACCATGCTGTGAGAACGAGCATAAGCGTGAGGAGAAGAATGCCTGGCTGCTGAAGGAACTGGATTCAATACGATGCGACACCGTTATTGAAGAAGGGACTGGAATCATCACCAGCAATGTGATCCCACGCCACTTCGAACGACGTAAAGACGTTCAAAAGCACATGGGCCATTTCGCAAAAGTGGCCAAGGATGCGGGTTATAACCGATACTGGTAGGGTCAACACCTGACGTTGAACGACGTCACCTACCCCTGCAAAGGGGGAGCCGGGGGTTCGGGGGCTTCGGCCCCCGTCCCTCCTTTCTACACTCTATTTTCATTCGTGTTGCCATTCCGGTGTCGTTCTATTGATGAACGCCTGAACGCCGATTTCTTTGTCCTTCGAATCAAACAGTGAAGCAAATGCTTCCGCTTCAATAGCAACACCTTCGGTGAGGCCTGAATCCAATGCAGCGCGTATGGTCGCTTTACCGACGCGCAAGGTATTGGAGGATTTTGAACCGATCATACGAGCCATGGCCATTGTCGTTTCAAGCAATTCTTCTGCATCGCAAATTTTGTTTGCTAACCCAATTCTATGAGCTTCTTCTGCGTTGATCATTTCGCCTGTGAAGATCATTTCCATTGTTTTCCCATACCCAACGAGTCTTGCCAAGCGTTGTGTCGCACCATAACCTGGAATAAGTCCCAGATTGACCTCTGGGGTGCCGAATCGAGAGCGTGTGCTGGCAATTCGAATATCACAAGAACAAGCTACTTCGCAACCGCCACCAAGAGCAAATCCATCGACCATGGCGATGGTTGGTTTACTTAGGTTCCATAACGCCTCGACAGCATTATCGGCGAACATGATGCGGATATCGTCGCTTTTTTTACCAACAAATTCGGTGATATCTGCACCCGCAACAAAGGCATTTGGTTTTGCACGCTTACCTTCTGGAGGTGCGTTGGGTTGGGCGCCGGTCACAATCACGACACGAACATGGGGGCTTGATTCGGCCCAAGCCACCATCGCCTTAATGCCGCTCATCACCTCAGCGTTCAGTGCATTCATTTTATCTGGCCGATTGATGGTTACCATGGCAATACTGCCAAGATCTGCCTCATCGCTGATCGGAACTTCTTCGATGACGATTACATCGTTTTGCGGGGCGGTCATGCTTGTGCCATAGCCCCGAGGTTCATCAGTCCACCGACATCAAGCCCTGAAAGGTTTCAAGATTTGAAAACCAAGAATACAAAGACCATGACCACAACCACACGCTATGGTTGAATCCGAGGCACCCCTCGTCATGGCAAAAGACATGGCCAAGAAGTATGGTGATTTCATTGCACTTCACCCCCTCAATGTCGAGGTCCATTCCGGTGAATTTTTTGGCGTATTTGGACCGAACGGTGCTGGGAAATCAACGTTCATCAAACTCCTAACTGGCCAACTGCGGCCCAGTAAAGGGCAGATTGAAGTTCTTGGCGTCGATGCGGTGCGTGACCCTCAAAAGGTCAAAGCAAACATAGGAATTGTCCCCGAATCAGAATCTCCCCCTTCCTTCCTAACACCCACTGAATTTTTGGAGTTCGTGGCACGACTTCGACGGGTTGAGGCGATTGAATCCAAAGTTGAACATTGGCTTGATTGGTTTGGATTGGACGAGAAAAGAGATACGATGTGCAAGGATTTGTCGAAAGGTCAACGACAAAAGGTCATGCTTGCGGCTGCTTTTATTCACAAACCCAAACTCCTTTTCCTCGATGAGCCATTTGCCAACCTGGACCCCATATATCAGAGGAAATGTCGCCAGTGGTTGCTCGATCACGTCAAAGATGGCGGGACCATTTTCCTCTGCTCTCACGTGCTGGAAATGGCTGAACGGATGTGTAACAGAATGGCGATCATCAACGACGGCCGCGTTCTTGCCGCAGGAACAGTCAAAGGTCTCAAACAAGATCAGAATGAAACCCTCGAAGATGTCTTCATTCGATTGGTTGGGCGCTCAATTGAAGACCTTGAGAGCGAGAAAGCAAGTCAAGAAAGTGAAGAGGATGCCGAGGAGGAATGAGTTTGCCCGGAGCCACAATTGTTTCTCGTGATTGGAACGATGTGGCCGAAGGCACCGCATCCACCGGGAGCATGGGGACTTCTGCTCAAGGCCAAATCCTCCACGAACCACTTCGAGGATGGGCCTCGTTTTCTGCAACATTTCTCGTGATGTTCAAAGAAGAAGGGCGTAAAAGCATTGAATTTGCCAAGAAGCGACAAATCGTTCTCTTTCCACTTTTGTTGACATTAATCACAGCACTGACCACTGTCGGTTTGCAATTTTTAGTGGGTGATTCCAGTGCGCAAGTCGCCGATATTGAGCAGAAGACCTTCACATGGGGAGAGCTCCGATTTGCACTTCACTTGCCCCTGTTGATGTTCAGTCTCGGCATGGGCACATTTGCCTTCATCGGGCACGACGCGATTGTCCATCGTGCTGGCACGAAGAACTACCTGCTTGCCGCTCCAGCCCTCCAACCATTACCTAATTCAGTGGCACATTTCGCTTACTTCATCAAGGATTTATGCTTCTATGTCATGCTCATTCTATCACCGGTCATCGCCGGCATGGCCCTCGGAATTTTGCTGGAAACCGTCAACGGAGTGAACACTCCACTCGAGTGGTCAAGTTTGCCATGGACCTGGTTGGCCATGATCATCACACTTGGCCAGGGTCTTGCTGTGGCGTTCTTAGGCTCATCACTTTGGATGCGGGGTCGCCCGTTTACCATTTTTGGACCGATCGCAATTGTGGTGTTTGGCGTGGCTGTTGGCCTTGGCGAGATTGGACTTGATGGTGTTCTTTGGGGCCTTTATGTCCAGTCCAACCAAACACCGTTGGTGGCAGCGGCCGCCCTCGGAGGGTGTGTGGCCATAGGACTGGTGGCCAGTGCTTTAATCATCGATGATTTTGATGTTTCAGTCGTCCAACGAGAAGAAATGTTTGTTCCAATTTACAACAAATTGGGATTCCTTGGCGATGGGGAGATTCGGCTTATCGTGGCCAAGGAATTTGTCGATTTATTCCGTTCAGGCTCGATCAAGAAGATGACGGTCTCCTATGCCGTTCCCCTTTTGGTCTTGCTCGGCATGGCCTGGTTGGTGGATTTTGCAGAAGCACCTATTCCAATCAATTTGCTTTCCTATGCCCCCTTCCTTGGATTCTTTGGTTTCAATTTCTATTCATGGCTAACCATTCTAGATTCACCGGAATTCATGAATGGCCTACCCCTTCGAGTTCCGCAATTGATTCGAGCTAAAGTCATCGTTTACTTCCTCGCAACCTCTTGGATCTCACTGATCTTCATTGTTCTGATGGCATGGCAACTCGATGAATGGACTTCGTTGCCGACCAGCATCATCGTGATGTTTGCCAATTCAATTTACATCGTGGCCCTGACCGCCTTCTTGATGGGACTCCGCCCCAACAAGGCTATTTTTGACGCTTCGATTATGATCTGGTTCTGGATTGGAACCGTGCTTCCATTGCTCGGTTTGTTTTTGCTGTCCTTCACTCAAGGTGACGTTTCCCTGTATGGAAATTGGTGGGAACGGGCAAGTCAAGATGGGTTGGCAGCAACAGCAACCATGTACGACCAATCGATGGTCGAACAGGGCTACAAAGGCATGCTTGCCATCTCTGTGTGCCTGCTGTTTGCCTCAGCATTGCTTTGGAAATTGATGGATCGGCGCTGGGGCAAAGCTGAATTTTCAAATTGAAGAAAAGCGCCCATTAGAAGCAGTATCTTGATGTGCGTTCGGCATCGCCCGATGTTCATGGGCAAGGTGGTCGCTGTGTGCGGAATGCCGGGCTCTGGCAAAGGCGAGTTTGCTGCAGTTTTGGAGCAGCAAGGTGTTCCTGTGCTGTCTATGGGCGACATGGTGAGGGCAGAAGTCAAACGCCAAAACCTCGCTGAATCACCGGGTATTTTCGGCGAAATTGCTGCGCAACTTCGTGCTGAACATGGTGAAGATGTCCTCGCTGTGCGCCTTGCCGATGCGGTTGATGAATTACTCAAATCTCATCCAATCGTGTTGATTG
>DUIP01000218.1 GCA_013330285.1 Candidatus Poseidoniaceae archaeon | reverse complement strand
GCGAACAGCGCGGCCTTCTTGTACCCAACGGGTGAGCGGTACGGGTTGACCTACCTTTTGTTGTCAATCATGCCGATGGAAGGCTGCCAGAGACTGGCGTTAATCGGTCGATGACCGAGCCTAGACGCTCGACAAGTCCAGCCTTTTCTGCGTGCTTGATGAGTGCAAATTCCATCACTTCATCCAGTGTATCTACGGGGACCACTTCGACCATGGTTTCGTATTTGCTATCGAGCAACACATCTTGCAGGTTGGCACGCGGAATAACGACCGTCTTGATGCCTGAGCGAGCAGCAGCTTCAATCTTAGCGGTCACGCCACCAATGGGCAGAACTTCGCCACGGACTGAGAGCGAACCTGTCATGGCGAGATCTTGACGAATTGGGATGCTCTCAAGCGCAGAAATAATCGCTGTAGCAATCGTAATGGAAGCGGAATCACCATCGACGCCGTGCGTATCGACGAATTGAATGTGGATGTCATAGTCTGAGATGTCTTTACCCGTCAGTTTCTTGATGACTGCACTGACGTTTGTCACGCTCTCTTTCGCAAGGTCTGAAAGTCCACCAGTGGCGTGAATTTTACCACCGCCACCTTGGGATGGGGTGACAAGTGCTTCAACTGGCAACATGATGCCACTGAAGTCCGAAAGTCCAGAGTTTGCACCAAGGACGGCCAAACCATTGACTCGACCAACGCGTTCACCAGAGTTCACAACAAGAGCGTAATCTTGTCGTCGTTCAATCATTCGATCGGCAACTTGTTGCTCGAGTGGTTTTGCGATGTTGCGAGCACCCAATACATGTGCTGCCGTGGTGAACGGTGCACCCTCTTCCATAGCCAAGTCACCAGCGATGCGAACGAGTCCACCAAGTTCACGAAGCCTGAGGGAAAGTTTTCCACGTCGGCCAGCACGGCGTTGGGCTTCTCGTAGAATAATCGAAACGGCGCTCTTCTCAAAGTGCGGTATTTCTCGGGTTGTACCGATGTCACGTCGCACTTCTTGAGCGATGAAACGAATTAAACGACGACGATTACGGGCCGTATCGGGCATTTCAGAATTGACGTACACTTCGTAGCCGTATCCACGGATACGGCTTCGTAGAGCGGGGTGCATGCCTTGGATGGCATCGAGGTTTCCTGCGGCGATCAAGATGAAGTCACAAGGGACAGGTTCTGTTTTGGTCAGGGCGCCAGAAGATCGCTCAGAGCGTCCAGAGATAGGGAATGCTCGCTCTTGCATAGCGGTAAGCAAGGCTTGCTGTTCCTCGAGGCGCAGAAGGTTCACTTCGTCGATGTAAAGCACACCCTTGTGAGCTCTGTGAATCGCTCCCGGTTCAACTCGGTCGTGGGCTGGTGTTTCCATGCCACCAGATTGGAACGGGTCGTGACGCACATCGCCAAGCAAGGATCCAGAAAGTGTCGCAGTTGCATCGACAAACGGTGGTAGCGAAGAACTTTCATGCTTGACCAGAACCTTTGGGATTCGACTTTCATCACCGGAACTGAGCCGTCCACGAATGAACATGTAACCAAACATCAGGAGGAATCCACCAAACAACAGGGTGATGATGTCACCAGATTGTAGAGTGGCGATGAGCAGAAGGAATCCAACAGCTGCGAAAGCAATGAGGAGCATCTTTTGTGAGCGCTCTCGTTGAGTTCGCATCGATTCCTTCTGCAGTTTGACGATTCGATCGCCACGGCCAGCGGGCACAGAGCGAACCCGAGGTTCGTTTTCGTCATCTTCGTTTGGATACACGAGGAGGTCTTCCAAGGCATCTTTTGGAAGAAGATCGGTCATTGACCGGGCAAGCATGGACTTTCCTGTACCGGGGTCACCAATCATCAGCATGTGCCGACGTTGTTCTGCCGCCTTCTTGATGACAATTGAGCCCGCTTCTTGACCAATCACCTGGTCGACGAGTCGGTCGGGGATTGGCACATCTTCAGTCGATTCAAAATTTACAGATTTCATCCATTCCTCAACGCTTTCAGCGATGATATCATCGCCGCCTGCTGATGGTTCCGGTGCCCACACAGTGACCTCTGTGTCGTCAACTGGAGGATTGTTGTGTTCCTCCGTCACAGGGACTTCCTGTGCGGCCTCGGGGGACGAATCCTCCTCAACAATGTCGTCGGTCACGTTATGTCCTCCACGCTACTCCCCTTTATGGGTTTAGAATCCACCATGTATCAAGATGGTGGCGTTCCATCAACTTAATTCTGGTCGTCAAGGTACTTTTGCCCGTAGTAAGCCCATTGCTCCATGGTCCATCCTGGAGGAAGGCCTGTTGCCGGCAATGGTGGGCCAGCATACTGTTGTTGAGGCACCACTGGCGCTGGTGCTTGGAAGATTTCCTGAGTGCCGCCATACATGGAATTAGCAACCATGTCGTTTGCTGGCACCATACCTGCGTTCCAGTGTTCAACTTCATCCTTGCCGCCGGAGCGAGTCATCATCAGGCCAATCAAAAGAGCGATGAAGAGAATACCAATGCCCGCAAAGATCAAGTCCATTGGGAGTTCTTGAGAAGCCTCTTCATTGCTGGTTCCTGCTGCTGATTCAGTTGGGCATTCAGAACGTGGATCGGCACATGCCAATTCCAACTGAGCTTCAACTTCAGCGAGTTCAGCCTCGAGTTCGGTTGTGTCTCCAGACGACTCGGCAATGCTGCCCTTGAGCGCAGCCTTTGTTGCTTTGAGGTTGAATATGTGTGCTTCAAGTGTTGAATCATCCATCTCTGCTGGTGTTGGTGCAGTTTCAGTAATGCTCCACTTGAGTTTGGTCATCGTTTTGAAATCGTCACCTGCACTGTCCGTTGCGGTCATCTCAACTTCGTAGTAATCTCGGTCCAGTGAACCATCCTCACGAGCCAATTGTCCTTCAAAGACAAGCGATGGCATCTCGAGCACATTGGTCCAACCTGTCGAGGATTGACTCACATCCATCTCGTAGGAAAGCAAACCGTCACATGTACCTGTCAATTCATTACAAACGTTCCATGTGGCCTTCATGTAGGTGAAGACTGGTGCGTTTTCAGTGAGTGTCATCGTGACTGTTGGCGTTTGTCCAATGTAGGTGTTGGTCATGTCAGCGTAGATGTGACCGGTGCCATCATCGACAACTGAAATCTCCAAGGGCAGTGCATCATACACATTGACAGTGATCTGATAGATGTTGGTGTCGTACTTATCCATGATTTCAAGCGTCACGGTTTGTTCGCCAACTTGCTCGAATTGAAGGGTCATCATTCCAGTAAGCAGATTGTATCGTGCACCACCTGATTCAGAAGACGCCACCGTGAGGAATGCTTCCTCTGCTGGGTCATCGATATCCGAAATTCTAGAAACAAGGTCGATGACCATTTGCTCATTTCTCTTGAGTTGAATGTTTTCGATGTTTTCCAGATTGATGCGTGGTGCATCGTTGCTCGGGTTGATTTGAACAATCATTGTTTGTTCTGAAATCTGTTCACCGTCGCTCGCCCTTAGTGTCACGATTGATTGGCCATTGATGTCATCATCAACCGCTTCGAATGCAAGTGCATAGTCGTCGAGGGTGAACGTCACAACCTCGTCGTTGGATGTGCTTACGATGGAGACAGTCAGTGTGTTTGCATCCACTGGTTGTCCAGTGTCGTCCGTGTCGGAGAGGAACGGAAGCAAGTCAATGATTCCGCTGCCACCTTCCTCGATGGTTTGAGTTGGAAGACCTTCCCAGCGAGGTTGTCCGTTTTCGAGGATGTTAAACAAGAGTGTGCCATATGGTAGTTCTCCTGCCTCTGAGTAGTCGCCTCCGTCATCCACTCGGATTTCCATCCCTTGTTGACCCAGAGGGCAACCGTTGAGTTCATTCCAAGCGAAATTCACTTCGATTTCTGTCGTTGTTGGATACCATGCTACAAATGCAGGGCTGTCTGATGTGATGACGAGGTTCTCTAA
>DUIP01000184.1 GCA_013330285.1 Candidatus Poseidoniaceae archaeon | reverse complement strand
GACAACACCCTGTTGCTTGTCAAAATCATGGAAGATGCCTTCGCTAGCAGTGAAGAAGCCAAGGTTCACCCTGCTCTTTGCCACTTGTACTGCCACGCTCTGGAACTCTCACCTTTCCCAGAAAAGGCGCTCCCAGCTGCAGACGTTCTTCGCAACCTCATGCCAGGGCTCGGCCACCTTGTTCACATGCCATCGCACATTGATGCATGGGTTGGTCAATGGAAAGAAGCCGTGGAGTGCAACATCGCAGCGGTTGAAGCCGATGATCGATACGTCGAACTGACCGGTAATGAATCTCAATTCTACAAGTTCTACCGAATGCACAACCACCACTTCATCGTCTGGTGTGCTATGTTCGAAGGTCAATACGAGACGGCACTCAAGTACGCCCGTAAGGCCGTTGACACACTGCCTGCCGGTGACGAAAACTCTGGTGTGCAATTCATGCTTGCCGGCATCATCCCAATGGGTGCCATCTTCCTCGAATCGTATGTGACCATGCCATGGCACGTCATGATTCGATTCGGAAAGTGGGACGAGATTTTGGCTGAGCCAATGTACGACGACAAGGATGTCTTCCCGGCCACAATCGCTACTCAACACTACGCCCGTGGTGTCGCTTACGCTTCCAAGGGCATGGTCCCAGAAGCCGAAGCAGAGCAAGTCTTGTTCAACCAAGCACTCGAGAACCCAGCTCTCGCTGGCCGTGTGCTCCACAACAACCTGATGTACCAAGATCCAAGCGAAGGCCCGTGCATTTTGCTCGTCAACGCAGCAGTGCTTGATGGTGAAATCGAATACCGACGCCAGTACCTTGCAAAGGAACGTGGCGAAGCATACGACTTTACCGATGCTTTCGATCACATCCGCCGAGGTGTCGATCTTTCGCTCAACCTTGCTTACAACGAACCATGGGGTCAAATGCAACCTGTACGCCACATTCTCGGTGCTCTGCTCTTTGAGCAGGGTCACGTCGAAGAAGCAGAAGCAGTCTACCGCGAAGACATCAAACTCTGGAAGGACAACATGTGGGGCCTCTTGGGTCTCAAACTCTGCCTTGAAGCACGAGGCGATGCACCTGAGGAACTCGCTCAAGTGACCGCTTTGTTCGAAGAGCGATCGTCCCGAGCAGACATGGTGCCATCGGTGACCTGCTTCTGTGCCCAGGTTGATGACGAGCCAAGTTGCTGCGATTGAGTCCGCTCACATCACAGACCTTGTGGATGCATCTCAAGACGCGAATGTCCCAGTTTTGGACCGCCGCTCGCATAACGATTTTATGGGCGTGAAAAGAGCCAAGGCCATGGATACATCAGAATTCTTGATCTCCAATGCCGAGGACTTCGCCTTGTCCAATTGTCAAGTCGATCCACCAGCAGAATTCGATGAGAAGCAATCGAAGCGGACGCTCAAGCAGAACACCAAGGTCTTGCAGTCCTTGCAAAAATTGATGTGGGCCGAACGCAAGCAACGCGTCTTAGTTGTTCTTCAAGCGATCGATGCAGGAGGAAAAGACGGGACCATTCGTTCAGTCTTCGGCGGCCTTAACCCTCAAGGCGTAAAGGTGCAATCGTTCAAACGCCCGACCAAGCAAGAATTGGCTCATGATTACCTTTGGCGAGTTCACAAGCATGTTCCAGGTAATGGCGAGATTATGGTGTTCAACCGCAGTCATTACGAGGATGTATTGGTGGTAAAGGTGCATGAGTACGCACCACTCGATTTGGTCGAGAAGCGATATGAGCACATCCGTAATTTTGAACAACTTCTCGCAGATGAAGGCACAACCATCATCAAAATCTTCCTCCATATTTCCAAAGACGAGCAGAAGAGACGCTTCGAAGACCGTCTCAATGAGCCGGACAAAAACTGGAAATTCAAGAAAGAAGATCTGAAGGAACGGGCGTTTTGGGATCAGTATCAAGACGCTTTTGAAACGATGATTGAACAAACCAGCACCAAAGACGCACCGTGGTATGTCGTTCCCTCAAACAACAAAAAATACCGCAACGAGATTATTTCCAATCTGTTGATTGAGACCCTGTCTGGCCTGAACATGGAATTCCCTCCTGCTGCAGATGGCCTTGACAACATCGTCATCGATTGATGCGTGGGCAGGATTCTCACCTTTGTCCACACGAGTGAACATGGTTCTCACCTGCGTGATGCAATGAGATGCGGGGGGCAGGATTCGAACCTGCGAACCAATAAGGAATGGGACCTAAACCCACCGCCGTTGACCAAGCTGGGCGACCCCCGCGCAAGTTGGGGGCGGCGCCTATTAGATTTGAAACAAGCGATTCACTGGGATGCTGAAAAACCAGCATTTTCGATCACCGTCATGACTTCTTGTACAGAGATGTTCTCGCTTGTTGTGATGGTGCCGCTGTCTGTTGAATGTGACACATCAGCGGCCAGCACCTCAGGATGATTTTCGAGGACACCTTTGAGCCTGCTTGAACAGCCACCGCAACTCATGCCTGTGATCTGAAGTTGGTGAACAACATGATCCATGCTTGAGCGAAGGGTCCGTAGTTCAAGTTGTTTCGCATTGTGGCATTACTCCTTGACCGGCGTCCATCCTCGTAAGACCAGAGAATTCACGACCACGCTGAAGGACGAAAATGACATCGCTGCTGCGGCAAACGAGGGTGGGAGTAGGAAGCCAGTGAAAGGCAACATCATGCCCATCGCCAACGGAATACCAATCAAATTGTAGGCGAACGCCCAACCCAAATTGGTTCGAATTCTTCGCATTGTCGCACGGCCTAATTCCAGCGATGAAACGGCATCGATCATGTCGTTTCTCAAGACAATGAAATCAGCAGCTTCGAGAGCAATGTCCGACCCAGCTCCCATGGCAAGACCAACATGTGCAGCCGACATTGCGGCGGCATCATTGATGCCATCACCGACCATTGCAACGGTACGTCCTTCATCGATGAGGCGTCGAATATGTGCTGCTTTTTCATCTGGCTTCACGCCTGCAATCACCGTCTCAATGCCAATTTTTTGAGCAACCGTTTCTGCAGCTTCCTTTCGGTCCCCAGTGAGCATGATGACGTCGAGGTTCATTTGGCGAGCGATTTTCACTGCAGTTTCTGATGAATTTCGAATTCGATCGCTTGCTTCAATCCAGCCAAGCAACCTCAGTCCGTGACTGACAAGCACAATGGTCACCCCTTTGGAAGCCGCTTTAGCAAGTTTTTCTGTGATCTCTTCGGACAATTCAACGCCAACTTCCTTCATCAAATCGACGTTTCCTACAGCGACCAGCGTCCCATTCGAGGTCCCAATTAACCCCATACCAGCCATGGTTTGAACATCTGTGACTTCGGGGCGATTCTTTGTCACATTGGACCACGAAGTGTGAATGGCTTGAGCCAGTGGGTGAATTGATTCAGCTTCAAGAGAAGAGGCGATGCCAAGAATCTCCTTGACCTCGGTGTCCAACAATTCAATGTGAGTTACCCGTGGAGTTCCCGAAGTGATTGTGCCTGTTTTATCGACGACAAGCGTGTCGGTCTTGTGGGCCAGTTCCAGTGCTTCGATGCCCTTGATCAGCAACCCATGCCTCGCCCCAACGCCAGTACCGACAATAAGCGCTGTAGGTGTTGCAAGGCCAAGTGCACAAGGGCATGCAATCACCAACGTCGAAACAATGACCATCACTGCAAGTTCTCCATCGCTTTCAAATGGGTTATGAGTTGCGCCAAAGCCGGAGTACATCCAAAACAAACCAGCAAGGAGTGCTAACACAATGACGGTGGGCACAAAGACACCAGCAATTCGATCCACCAATCGCTGAATTGGAGCTTTGCCCATTTGTGCTTCATGAACAAGTTCCACAATATCATCAAGCAATGTGCTTCCAGCAAGAGTCGTCGTTCTCACAAACACCGTTCCATCAAGCACCACAGTGCCGGCCATCACAGCGTCACCATCCTTCTTTCTCACTGGATAAGGCTCCCCCGTCATCATGGATTCGTCGATGTTTACATTGCTGCCTTCGACTCGGCCATCAAGAGGAATTGCCTCACCAACGACGACCTTCAACAATGCTCCAACCGGCATGCTGTTGACGCTTCTCTTCTCGGTGTGGCCACGTTCCTCATCGAGGACGATTCGTCCTACCTTTGGTTGCAATGCCATCAAGCCGTGAACTGCATCCGTGGCTTTCATTTTTGCAGAAGCTTCCATCCAATTGCCGAGGAGAACGAACGCGATGATGACGACCACGCCATCGAAGAACACATGTTCAGCTCCAATGAGGAGGCCTGGAGGGTTGGGAAACGTCGGACTAAGAACGACCAGAACAGACCAAAAGAAAGCGACACTGGTCCCTAATGTGATCAAGACATCCATGTTTGCTCGCCCAGATTTGAGTGAAGCAAAAGCACCTTTGTGAATCCCCCATCCTGACCAAATGAAGACGGGTACACACGCATACATGGCCAACATCTTGCGGACATCGATTCCATATTCTGTGCCCATATCGCCCGCCAACATGGAGAGCCAAAAGGTTGGGATGGCCAACAACAAAGCGACGATGACTTTGCGCTGATCGAGCTTCAATCGGTGCCGTTCAATTTCCATTTGCTCCTC
>DUIP01000010.1 GCA_013330285.1 Candidatus Poseidoniaceae archaeon | reverse complement strand
TCAATTGTAACTGGCGCTCAGATGATCATGCTGGACGAAGCCTCAACGGTTGTTTCTGGCGGAATGGAAAACCTGAGTCAAGCACCACACGTCATGCGCGGTGGTCGAGAGGGGTGGAAACTTGGCCGCTCCCCCAAAGTGGAAGATTACATGATGACCAACCTGCAAGACATGACCTGCGGGTTGTTCATGGCACAAACTGCAGACGAGTTGTGCCGCAGAAAAGGGGTGACTCGAGAAGAGATTGATGCCTTCGCCGCACTTTCTCACGCACGAACAACTGCCTCGATTGAATCCGGATTGTTTGAATCAGAGATTGTTCCAGTCACCATCAAGAGCAGGCGAGGCGAAAAAGTCATCACTCATCTCGATGAAGATCACGTTGTCAAGAATTGCACTGAAGAAAGTCTTGCTTCGCTTCCAACCGCTTTTGGACCAGAGTCCTTTGTCACCGCTGGAAATGCATCCGGTATTGTTGACGGCGCTGCAGCTGTGGTCATCAAGTCAGCCTCGCAAGCCTCCAAAGATGGCGACGAGCCACTGGCACGGATTGTCTCCTGGGGTATTGTTGGTCTTGAACCAGCCATCATGTCGTATGGCCCTGTGCCATCCTCGCTCAAAGCCCTCGAGAAGGCAGGTCTCAAAGCGGAGGATATTGACCGCTGGGAAATTAACGAAGCATTCGCAGGTCAAGCCCTTGCATGCATCAAGGATTTAGGCATCGATGTGGAAAAAGTCAACGTCAACGGCGGTGCTGTTGGCCTCGGCCATCCATTGGCGGCAACTGGAACACGTTTGGTGCTCACCCTGGCTCATGAATTGAAGCGCTGCGGTGGCCGCTATGGTGTCGCAACTGCATGCATCGGTGGCGGTCAAGGGATCGCCATGGTCATCGAATCCATCTGAAGACTTCATCATGGCCCTTTGGGATGATCGAAGAGACACAGTTCTTCGCTCTTCATCTATACATCAGTATAAAAGCCAGTTCTCAGACCCTCGCATATGAAAAATCCATTTGAAGCGATGAGCAATGCAAGTGTAAGCCGCCCAAAATCGGTCTTTGCGGTTGTCATGCTCGCAGTTCTCATCCTTGCCTCAGGTGGAATGCACCTTCAATTTGATAACAGTGAAGATGGTTTTTTTCCCGATGATGAAAACGTCCGTTTGCTGGAAGAAATAGAACGTGAATACCAAGCTTCAATCGATTTTGTCCGCGTCATCGATGAGATTGAAACCGGTTCCCTTCTCACCAACGAAACTTGGGAACACCTTGCGATGATCGAAGCGAGGATGATTGAGGATGAGAATTTCGCACCGTACCATTACCCATTGTTTGGTACTCAAGCGAACAGCGGTATGGCTGGCTATGCCTATCAATGGCAACGCTACCAAGATCCAATGTCAGCAGACTGGATCGCACCGTTAGAATCCGCAATTGGAAGTGTCCTCACTGCCGACAACGACTCACTCGGCCAAGCGCTTGGCAATCTAAGCGCTGCTGCTGAAGCCATTCCATCCGCATCAGAAATGAGTGGGGCAGATTTGATCAATTGGAACGCAGGAACACCTTCTGAGTGGCTGCCTCGATTGGACAATGGTGCCAACCTCTCAAGCGATCTTGGCGCCATGTTAGGTCTGCTTGAACTGACCACTACAAATCGCTCAGGTGCACAGATTGGCCAAATTATGGCCGTGACTGGACCAATGAATGGGCAACTGGGCTTGCTCAGCGGCCTGCAATCAATCGACTACCGAGCGGCCATTCTTGGCTCACTTCCTGTCGTGGATCGAACCGACGACCCTTGGAACTCCTCCGGTCCGGTATTGACAACCCTCGTGGTGAGCACAGAACCAGCGGATTATGGCGTCGAAATTTTGGGCGATGTTCAAGCCATGATTACCAATTGGTCAGACCTCTTAGTGCAGGATTTGCAGGCTGATGGAGCAGGTGATGGGCTACGAACATTTTCGTTTTCGCAATTCAGCGAGGGTGCAAACGCTAATCTCGGCAAGGAAATCGGTACGCTCACAAGCGCTGCATTGCTGCTCCTGGCGGTCATTTTGTGGTTCAATTTCCGTTCTGTACGTGACACAGCCTTCGTCACTTCGCTGACAGTTCTTGCCATTTTGGCCACCTACGGTCTCTCTGGTTGGCTGCAATTCTTCGGCGTCAATATGGTGTTTAACGCCGCTATGAATTCAATTCCAGTTCTTTTGTTAGCGATCGGTGTCGATTATGGCCTCCACGTGGTGATTAGGATCCGGGAGGAATTGAATTTAATCGATTCAAAAGATGATATAGAACGAGCCACATTGAAGGATTTTTCATATGAGGCAAGGCAGGTTGCGGTCCGCCGAGGCACGGTCTTGACTTCGATTGCTCTTGTGATTGCCATCTTTACCGACATGGTTGGATTCCTTTCCTTCAGATTCTCCTCGCTGTCATTCCTCCAAGTGTTTGGGACCGTGATTGCTATCGGTCTATTCCTCGTTTATCTGCTGAGCATTACTGCACTTCCTGCGTTAATGTTGATGTTCCCTCCAAAGAAACTCAAGCTTGAAAAAGCCAGTTCCATCGAAATCGGCCCAATCGCCAATGGGCTTGCTCGACTTTCAGCGACGCCGCTGAAGGTGGGCGTCATCGCTGTCGTGTTGTTAGCACCGATGTTCATCGGTTTTCAACAATTAGAAGTCGGTTTTGATCAACGGGACCAATTCGATGAGGATGTTCCAGTTGTCGGCGACTTTTTGCTGTTATCAGATGAATTCCAAAACAGCAGATCACCTTTGTACGTCGTGGTTGATGTTGAAGTCTTCACCCCTGATGGCTATGCGGCGTGGCTTGCTGCAGAGCAGGTTCTGCTTGAGAGTCCTGATGTGAGCGGGGCGCCCAGTGGATTGTGGAATTTACTGGCTGAGGCCCAAGTTCGAGATTCCACGCTCAACGGATTGATGAGCCAACTTGACGATACCAATCAATCGACATGGGACGAACTTGCAACCTACATGCTCGAGACGCCAGAAGGAAGAGAACTCAGTTCCTCTGTGCTCGCTTCCGACGGCCAACAAACCGTGCTCTCATTCCAAGCGGAAACCCTTGATTGGCAGGCCACCATCGATCTCAATCAGCGGATGATCGATTCGCTCGAATCTGCCGAAGAAGGCTTGGAGGGTGACGCCAACCTCCGTGTTGGAGGTCGAAGTCTCATTCTTGCTCAGACAACTTCAGATGTGGCTGATTCTGCCATCATGTCAACAGGTATTGTTGCCGTCGTCATTTTGATGATGCTCGTGGGCATTCATAGCGTCCGACAGAGGGATGTGGTTCAAGGTATGTCTCGAGGATTTGTGTCTTGGATTCCACTGATGATGGTGGTTGTGTGGGTGTATGGTTTGATGGGCTTTACCGGTTACCAAATCAACTCACAAACAGTGACCATTGGGGCACTTTCCTTGGGCCTTGGTGTCGATTACGCAGTTCACTTCTCGATTCGTTTGGAAGAAGAAGTCGAACACAATCCATTCGCAGATCCTCATCATTGGGTTGC
>DUIP01000191.1 GCA_013330285.1 Candidatus Poseidoniaceae archaeon | reverse complement strand
ATTGATTCCTTTGTCACTCATCGAACGACAGACAATGGCATGTTTCTGCACCATACCATCGGTGATGGCGTCGTTGCTGGCCACGGCACCATCGATGGACGAAGGGTGTACTGCTTCGCCCAAGACTTCAGCGTCCATGGCGGTAGCATGGGCGAAATGCACGCCAAGAAAATCGCCAAAGTTGTCGAGATGGCAGAACGCGTCAAAGCACCAATCATTGGATTGTGGGATGGCGGGGGCCAACGAGCCCACGATGGTGTAGCGGCGTTAGCGGGAACCGGCGAATTGCTTGATCGACTCGTTCAATGCAGCGGTCGTATTCCAATGATTTCACTCGTCCTCGGACCCGTCGTAGGCGTTTCGGCTTTGGCGGCCAGCCTTGCAGATTTTACGATTTTAGGCGAGGAACATGGCCAACTCTTCCTCTCATCACCTTTGGAAACACCCGAAGTGCTCGACGGAGAGGTCGATGCAGCAGGCCTTGGCGGCGCCAACCTTCATGCCTCCAGATCAGGTATCGCTTGCATGATTGCAGCAGATGAGGAAGATGCTTGCACCTTGGCGATAGAAATCCTATCCTACTTGCCAGATCATAACATGGCCGACCCACCCTACGAAGAAACCGCAGACCCAAAAACAAGGAAAAATTCGGTCTTAGAAACACTTGTCCCAGACAATCCAAACAAGCCTTATGACATGGTCAAAGTGGTTGAAGAAATCGTCGACGACGGTATTTTTGTTGAACTGTTCGAGGCCTATGCGGACAACATTATCATTGGATTTGCGCGTCTTGAAGGTCGAACGATTGGCGTGGTTGGCAATCAACCAAAAGTACTGGCGGGATGCTTAGACATCGATGCATCGATCAAAGCAGCACGGTTTATTCGAACCTGTGATGCTTTCAACATCCCATTGGTTACCTTCGAAGACGTACCAGGTTTTCTTCCGGGCGTGGTCCAAGAATGGGGTGGCATCATACGCCATGGTGCAAAACTCCTGTTTGCCTATGCTGAAGCAACCGTGCCAAAGTTGACTCTTGTGACCAGGAAAGCCTACGGAGGTGCTTACTTAGCCATGTCCTGCAAGCACTTGCAAAGTGATTACAACGTGGCATGGCCAACAGCAGAACTCGCAGTGATGGGAGCTGACGGAGCAGTGAACATCATTCATCGACGAGAAATCAATGCTGTCCCTGATGAAGAAAAGGAAGGCGTCCGACAACAACTCGTTGCCGAATACAAGGCCAAGTTTGGCGACCCGTATGTCGCAGCACGAAACGGATGGTTGGATGACGTCATCGAACCTGAAGAAAGCAGAATGCGTCTTTGTCGAGCACTCAACATTCTTCGCTCAAAGCGTGAATGGAGTCCACCCAAAAAGCATGGAAACATTCCGCTTTGATCACTGCTTTGCTTTGGCCCGCGCAAGCAGACCAACCGCTTCACCAGCACTTGATTCTGAAACAGTAGGCACTTCATCAGTAGCAAAGCTTGTGATTTGGCCAGAACTCTGACGTCGCCCGAGAAGAACAATAATGAGGACGATCAGCATCAAAATCGTTCCAATTGTTCCAATGGTGGCAAGGGGTAACGCACCATCGGATTCATCGGTCTGGACGACAGGTCCAGTGGCGGTCCCCCCACCTGTGAGGTTGATGGTTTGATAGGCAACTGACTCCATTCCAAGGTCAGCATCAATGACGGCGACACGGATTTCCACAGTCCCATTCGCATCGCTTGGATATTCAAGGAAGGTGAGGCATCTGTTGGTTGAGGTCGAGGCATCGAGACTGCACGAATGAGTCAGATTTTCAAGCACGGTTCCGTTGATGGAGATGTTCGCCTCAGATGGAATCATTCCATCGGGGTCATACACCCACCACATGAGTCCACCCGAACGCTCGTCAACAGCATTGAGTTCCTTGATGGTGACGGCTGGTGCGTCTGGTTGACCAAGAACAGTGATGTTCAAGACGGCATTATAGGTCGAAGTCCCATCAGAAACATTCAGGTAAACAGAATCATCATACCCTGAATAATCCATGCCACCAGTGATGATGATTTGAGATGCTGCACGTACGACTTCGACATGAGGTGATTCGTCAGAAATGGTCCAGAAGAGAACATCACCATCGAGATCCCAAGCCATTTCACTCAGATTCACTGCTATAGCGTCGTCTTCGACCAGTTCGATATCCCAAAATGAGGAATTGACTGTCATTGGATCATTTATCGGCTCAACATACAATGGCACATCAAGTTCGACTGGAGTATTCACGCCATCACCAACCAAAAGATGGACCACTGAAGCACCGTTCATGTGGAGGCGGGGTGTGAGCGTGAGGACCCCTTCACTGATGACAAAATCGATAGGCCCGTATGGTCCTTGGGTTTCACCGCTTACACTTGCCCTCAAAACTTCACCCTCTGGGTCGATGACATAATCTGCAAGAGTGATGGAAATTGATGGTCCATCCTCGACCAGATCTTGCACTGGTACCGAATCGGTGATGAAAACAGGGTCGTCAACGGGAACCACGCGAATCTTTGCTTCAACTTCGCCTTCGTCAATGAGTCCATCTGCCGCACGAATCTTGAGCCTCACGTCAGCACCGTCGACGTATTCACCCGGAGCGGTATGGAACACCGTCAAGGTATCACCGCTTGAAGAAATTGATGTACTGAAGTTCCCGATAGCTCCGCCCACAAGTTCAGATTCTACAAATTGAACCTCTTGGCCGTCAGGATCGAAGGCGAATAACGATGCATCTACGATAACGCTACCTCGCTGCTCCACATCAATGAAAGGCACTGGTGAGGTGAACTGAAGCGGTGCATCGGTTCGATTGAACGCATGATGGAGTAACGATGGAGCACCTTCAACCTTGATCTGAAGTTGGAAGGTATGCGCCCCAGGAGCAACGTCTGTCATCGGGTAAAGGCACTCTGCTTGGCCATCGGAAAGTATTGTGCCTGCAGTTGGAGCCATACCGAGCACAGTACATTCCACTTCGACGACCCAAGCTTCAGGCAATTGCTCAAATGTGGTCCCATCACGAAGGGTCCATTCAACCCTCCAATTGACCGTTTCAGACGTATTGAACGAAGATCGATTTGCTGGGGCGAAGGTTTGGTTACCCATCATAATCAAATCACTCCCTGCAAGATTTTCCTCGAGATACGCATTTGAATCGCTCAATGTATTGGCATCTGAGGGTCGATTAAAGGCGCTTCTGAAGGATGAATGATCACCCTTCAATGTCATATCGAGGTATGGAACAATATGTGCTGCTGAGCGGGCGATTTGCTGTTCTTGAGTGATTGAAGCATCTTCATCGCTTAATGATTCGAAAAAGGAGGTCGAGGCTTGGAATTGGTAATGGTTCGCCCCCAACAGTTGCATTGCATGCCAGCCAAGTTGATCGCTCACATTGAGAACAGAGGTCATATCGTTAAATGACGCCACACCATCGAGTGTACCTGTGATGAAAAGTCCTGTTGAGGGGGTTGCCACATCGACATCCCACCCCTCTGGAGCCAACGAGTCCCAGTGAGCCCCATTCTCCCACGATGAAAAGTCAGCGCCCAAACCAAAGATAGCACGCGGAGGGTGTGCACCTGGAGTTGCATCGCGCTCATTCCAAAAAGGCATGACGCCATATGCAGCTGCTGCGCCATGACCGTGGCCAGCAAGGCCCCAATGATCAAGATCAATTTGCCCATATGAGCCCGTGACTGCTGTATTTGATTCATTGAATGTGATCATCAGTTGATATCCAAGTTGAACTGCAGAGAGGAGTTCGTCAACATCCGTTGCTTCTGAAACACCGGCGTGGACCACAACGATATGGCCTCGCTCTGCAATTGAAGTGGCAAGGAGCAGGTATTGCTCCATATCCTCGCCATCATCGCCAATGAATTGAATCCATGGAAATGGACCATTGCCGGCCATGTCCTCACCTTCACCATCAGCCATCGCCGGATATACAACTTGCATGTGAGTGTGTTCTGAGCCTTCACCAATGTGCCCAGTAACCCAACCAACGGGGAAATCGGGTCCTTGGTGCACTTCGCTAAACTCTTGATTCTCTTGTGGATGAGCGGCCAGTGACGGCTGAGCGAGAACCGTCAGCATCAATCCAACTGCTAGGAGGCAACGGATTCGAGCAGTGGCCATCTTCGTCTTCCTCACTTGGGTGTTGTTTCCGGACAATTATGAGTCTTGTTCCGTCATGCATACTCATACAGCAGGGCTTCTGCATGAATTAATTGAGTCAAGAGGAGGTCGATTGATGGTAAAATCTCCTTGAGGTGAGGCGCCCAAAGGGTTGACCAGCATGCCAAATGTTGTGCAACAAGCATCCATCTTCCGTTCAAACGAGGCCCTTGCAACGATGAAATCATTTCGCTAAGCTCGCCCTCAAACGGACGATATGCTGCATTGAGGACAAGAGGGCCTTCGGCAGAAGCGATTTCATCATCAAAATTCACTCCAAAAACAGCGTCGTTTGCAGAACCATTACACCGTTCCAAGAGGTGTTCAGGTAGTTCCCTGCGTGAAGAAGATACGTGCACTTGCCCACCTGCGGCAAGCCACGTCGATGCTGTCGAACGCGCAGCTCCGCCACCGCCACACAAGGAGAGAACAGGTTGGTCGGCAAAGGAGATCCCAAAATGTTGAGCAAGAGCAACAACACCAGCACCGTCCAAGCCTGCACACCACCATCCTTGACCGTCCCAACGAAGAGCGTTGACCGACTGATGCTTCATTGAATCATCGATCGCAGACACCGCCGTGCTGGAGAGTTGATGTTTGAGCGGCGAGGTGAGATTGACCCAAATCTCCTTGGAAAGAAAGCCAGTTGGGAGTGGTAATCGACTTCCAATGCTTACCTCATCAGAGTTCGCCGAGACCTCCACTTCACCTATTGGAGCAAAGCAATCTTCCGCGTCTTCAATAGCCAAGCCAGCCTCGATTGCCTTGGCGAGCAATCCTGTTGTCCTAAATTTACCAAAAGGTGCGTCAGTGAAGGCCCAATTGGGCGGGGATGGGACAGAGCCAGCATAACCCCATGCAAGAGCATCTTCAATGGAAGAGGTCTGTACAAGGTTGGAACTTTTCAGCACCAAGTTCAACTCTTTTTGGCCGAGAAAATCGAGTAACCGTGCGTGAACTAACCCGAGCAAAAGTGGTGACAATGAATGGGTGACGGGATCGCCGGCTACGGCATAACGAACATCGCCCATGGTCAGATGGTGGGGCGAGACAACTTCAACCTCTCCCTTCTGTATCGAACCAGTCGGCATAGATTTGAAAAAGGAGGCAGTCGTGCCAAAACTATGCAGAACAACATCGAAGGTGCGAAGTCTGGCATGATTTCTCTCCTCACTGGACTTCTTGGTTTGTACTTTACAGCGGCAATGTGGGTGCAACTTGAGGATTCCCT
>DUIP01000068.1:5489-6083 GCA_013330285.1 Candidatus Poseidoniaceae archaeon | reverse complement strand
AGAAGGCTGGCGTGCAAGAGATCGAGTTCTTGTGTATCCATGTTCCCTGTACGGATGAAATCCGCCATCACCGGCCCAATCATGGCCATACTGGCTCTGAAAAAACCACGATTTGTGCCATAGGCTCGCATGACAAGTTCATGCGATCCGCCTTGGTTTGAGAACGAGATGCTGTGGGTTTCCAAATGCATGAGCACCCAACTGCGCACACCGATGATCATCAAGAGCGCCCCGAGGACTCCGAACGAAACGGAAGAGACAAGTGACAGGCAGACGCCTGCAATGAAGCATCCAATCCAAAGAAATTGATGCTGGTGCATTAATTCGTTGTGTTGGTGACTGAATCCTGTAATGTCTCGTTTCACCGTCAATCGTACTTTCATTCGACGTTGGTTGTCGACGCCAAGTTCAGTGTCCACCACACGGAGCAAGTCCTCATCGACAATCACCGAAGTTGTTTCACGCCCGTTCACGGACTGTTTCAGTGGATACTCTGTGACAAATTCTCCACGTTCCTCGAGCAACGGTGCCGCCCTGATTGGAAGGCCCCATGCAATTGACGTCGAAGGTTCTGGTTCAGGCGCATCTTCAGCG
>DUIP01000068.1:1969-5101 GCA_013330285.1 Candidatus Poseidoniaceae archaeon | reverse complement strand
TCTGTTTCTGCCTGTGAGGTTGGTTGCTCCTCGTCGAGCGTGGGCGCCTCCTCTGCAGGTGCTGGCTCATCAAACGGATCGGTTTCGTCGTCGAGCCATCCCTGATCTTCCTCATCGGCCATGAAGCACCCTAGAGGTGCTGCATTAGATGAAGATGGTCATTGAATTCTTGCTCAACGGTGAACTTCTGTCAACCATGCAGAAACGCCTTCTCGCTCAGAGAAGCCCTTTCCGGCTTTGGTGCCGATGACGGTTGGAATCGCTGCTTCGGATGCAATTTCAAGGGTTCGTTCGCTGACGGGGCCGTTGAACACAATGGCAACTGCTCCATCTGCATCGCCAGCGGTTTTCGAGAGTGTCGAAGGGCCGACTGGATCAGAAATTGTACCATCGACCATCACAAAGACAGCCTTGTTCTTGTCAAGGTTATCGAGATGGTCAAACATCTCATGCACTTCTGCTGGAGCTTCGGCCACGGTGAATTCTTCATCCATGTCGTCAGCCCAGTTTTTGTCAGGAACACCGGCTTTTTCGTCGTCTTCTTCCTGCTTCTTCTTGAGGTTGTGAGCGAATTTTGTTGCTTCGAGTTTCTTCTGAAGGCACATTGTAACGGTCTTCTGAGGAAGAAGTTCCCATTCCTGGCCAACGGGTGCTTGAGCGACAAAATCCACCTTCATCATCTCGTTGAGTTGGCTGAATAGCATTTCGCCACCGCGGTCGCCATCAATGGCAAGGATGACTGTTTCTTTGCTGTTAGCAAGGTCGATGAGTTCTTGTTTCATGGTCCCGGCGCCGTCTGCACTGATGGCGTTCTTCACGCCACAGTTGAGCAGGTTTCGAACATCATTACGACCTTCAACGATAATCAGCGAGGACGACTTTTCGATGTTTGGACCGCAGGTAAGACCGTGGAAATTTGTTGCCGTGCCAGTGGTAAGAACCGACCGAACTTCTTCGATCACGGTCTTCGATGCTGCTTCACCAGAGTTGACGAGACTGAGAAGGAGTTCCTTGGCTCGGTCGACAACGGCGGTTCGCTTTGTAGCGCGTATGTCTAGAATTTCTGTGACCTTGATTTTAGCGCTGCAGGGCCCAATTCTGTCAATTGTTTCAAGTGCGGATGCAATGATTGCGGTCTCGACGTTGTCAAGGCTGGATGGAATGATGATCATACCGTGTACTTTCCCGCCTTTGGTGTCCATTTCAACGTCAACGTGTCCGACACGTGCAGTTCGTTGCAATTTTCGCAGTTCGAGTTCGTCACCGAGGAGGCCCTCGGTTTGGCCCATAATTGCTCCAATGATGTCCTTTCGTTGGACCGTTCCATTGACCTTAATATCAGCGCGAATTTGGTACTTCATCGCCTTGCCTTGCTTGTTGCCGCCACCGCGACCAGAGTTGTTTCTTTTCATGTGAATGTCTCCTTTTGGTATCAACCGCCCCGTTCCTTAGGGCGAGGGGCCATGTTTGGCCCAACAGTTCTTTGGCTGCTGCTTTGGACGAGTCCAATGCTGCGTGAAAGGGAGGTGGATAGTCAATCCAGCGGCCCACCCCTTTTGAATGCTCTCTCGTTATTGTCGGTAGATGAGACGGTTTGGATGAAACAACGAATTCAAGAATGAGAACCGGTTGGTGGTACCGTGACGACCGCAGCATCCCGCAGTCTTGATGTCTTCAGGAGCACCATTGAGGTGATGCTCGTTGATGGTGTTTTGACACGCGAAGAGAAGCGGTTGATCATTAAACTCGCGAGCGCTTTGAAGTTGAGTTCTGAGGAGCCTGCTCAAATCTACGAGGCGATTCGAACAAACTCTGAAACGCCGCAGGGGGAGCAAATTTCTGCTGCACAAGCCCGTGGAATTTACACGAAGGTGTTTGAAGTTGCCATCGTAAACGCTTCCCTTTCTCGAGATGAATTTAGGGTCCTTGCTCATCTTCGATCGGTGTTCGACATCGATGAAGAAGAACACGCGTTAATTGAAACTGAATTGCGAGAAATCGTCAAGGAGAAGTTCGAAGATCCAAACGTCATTGACAAAATGTTGCTCACGCTGAGAGATTCTGTGGGATTGGTTGGCGACCTGTTTGACAACGTTCGAAAGAAAACCACTGATGGTGGCTCTGAATGAATGGTCGACTCGATCGATTATTGGCTGAACCCAAGCCCAAATTGTTGCGATCTCGGCGAAAAACACTCAAGTTTTTGCTCCAAGCATACCATGCCGGCGTGCCGGGTTTAATGGCAAAACCATCGACTGATCTCCTCGCCCATACTGGAGGCTATACCTTTCACATCGGCTGTCCGAATCCCGAACTGCGGACGATTGCATCGTGGGTATTGACATCTGGAGAACAACACCCAAGGCGTATAGCCCGACTCATTCCTGCTCTTTGGAAACGGCATGGCCAAGAAGATCTTGTCTTGGTTGGATTGCTGCTTGCAAATATGTCAGAAGCTGAACTTGAAGAGGATCCTTGGCTGGCCCTGATTCATCTGTTTGGGGAACAAGAGCCGTTAGGGGCATTGTTGGAGATCGCTGAAGAAATGGTCCGTGGAGGGCATTCGATCCCCAACGACTCGTGGTTGATTGGGATGGCTGCCCAAAGCGCACTCTGGCATCAAGTAGCGACGCTCTTTCTTTCCTTGCGGAAGGATGGTTTGGGTGAGGCGCGGGGGCTCGTTGCGACGGCTCCCGCGGGCGGGGAACTGTTTGAACGCATTCGAACGAGATTACTTTCACAGGAGCATTGAAGCCCCTCCGAAGATACCACTTGTTGATGAGCGAGCGGTTTTTGCCTTCCGATGACCCTGTCCTAGAAGCGGTCTACCAGTGGACTGTTGAACGGGATGCTCAAGATGTTCGTCGACTGCTTGAATGGCTGCCAGAGGCGAGATCCAGCCGAGAGCGAAGGGCCCTCTTGGAGAGGGTTCGGAGTCTTTTGGCAGAACTTGAGCGGGCACTTGACGGCCTTGATGAAATGACGTGAGGCTCTTGCAATGGTCACTGTATTGATTCTTGCCGGTGGCAAAAGCACGAGGATGGGTCAAGACAAAGCAATGATGCGTGGCGGAGTTGAGCGATTAGTGGCGGTTGCTCGTGACGCTGGAATTCAGAGGATCATCACCCTTTG
>DUIP01000068.1:0-1568 GCA_013330285.1 Candidatus Poseidoniaceae archaeon | reverse complement strand
TCACTGATGGATGTACTAAGATGGGTTATTGCGGAAGTGGGTGATGAAATCCAATTCATTCCATGCGACGCTTTTCAACTCGAGGTTTCTGGCCTCAAGGCATTGATCTCCTCTCATGGAGGCGTACCGCTTGACTCAAACGCAATGCGTCAGCCGTTGTTGGCGAGGTGTCCAGCCGATTGGAAGCCAAAGCTAGATGCAAACAATATCCTATCGATGTTTGCGGATTTAGCAAGCCTTGACATGGGCGAATATACCGGGCAAATGTCGAATTTCAATTCTCCTGAGGCAATGTCTGCTGGATAAGGTGGTCAACAACGGATGGATAGAGGATGTGTTCCTCGATCTTCACTCGCTTCGCAAGGCTTGACTCGGTGTCGCCTGGAAAGACCGGGACTCGGCGTTGGGCAAGCACCTTGCCGGAATCCATGCCTTCGTCGACATGATGGACGGTGCAGCCTGAAACGGATACGCCTGAGGCAAGAACATCCTTGTGGGCATGGGCGCCTGGGAAGGCGGGGAGAAGAGATGGGTGGATGTTCAACAAATGTGGCGCCCATCTCGATACGAGGTACGGTGTGAGAAGTCGCATGTAGCCGCTGAGAAGAACCAGTTCGACCCCTTTTGATTGAAGAGCTTCGTGGACCATGGCTTCGTGTTGTACGCGGCGCTCGCTTCGATCTTCAATTTGCGGCAAGGGGATACAGCGTGCGTCGACGTCGAGGGATGAGGCGCGTTCAAGGCCCATTACACCGGGTTGATCTGAGATGACGAGGACTGTTTCGTGGCCGCACGAAGGGTTGGCTTTTTGATGCTGAATCATAGCCTCCATGCCAGAACCCGACCCCGAAATCAAAATTGCACATCGTATTGGCATCGAGAGAGTGGGTTGGCGTAACTTCGGAGTGGCCGCCCCCATGGTGTGTGCTAACAAGCAATGGCCTTGAGCGCTTCGGATGCATGCCCATTAGTTTTTGATGCTCGTGCCATAGCCTACCTGAGTTCGATGGTTGACAACGCCGAATCCAGCCCGGACTCTGAATCCTCTCTCGATTCAATTCCCGCCCTTCAGCCTAAGAACGATAGTGATGATGATGTCGTCCAAAGAGTGCTATCCGAACACAAGCCCTCTCGGAACCCGGTCGTCCGGGGAGTTTGGATTGGCGTAGGGAGTCTGGCGGTGGTGTTTGCGTTCATTGGGGTGATTGTGCCTGGCTGGCCAACAACGTCTTGGCTCGTCATGGCGGCTTACTGTTATGGGCGTTCGAGCCAGAAGTTGTTTCGCTGGTTGCTTACAAACAGGATGTTTGGCCCTATGCTTTTGGAGTACTACCGTTCAGGAAAGGCTTTGCCCCTCCACTCGAAAATGGTGATCTGCACTGTCATTTGTGTTGTATCGGCCGCTTCGATATGGGGCGTGACAAAGGCAGGCGACCCGGGTTTTGGTCAAACATTAATCGCCGTTGTTGCACTTATTGGAGTTTGGTGGGTTGCATGGAAAGTACCGACTGTGAGCTAATTCTATCGTTGAGGAAAATACCGATCGACCGTTTTTTGGCCTGCATCTC
>DUIP01000225.1 GCA_013330285.1 Candidatus Poseidoniaceae archaeon | reverse complement strand
TGTTTGTCCACCAAGGACCAAGTTTCGAGTCAATTCAAAGATAAACGCCAAACCGACAATTGCGATGTTCATTGAAAGGTAAAGTGATAGAAATTGTGGGAGCTCTTTGATGAATTGCCATTCGAACAAGATTTGAGCAATAAGATCGACCCGTTCAAAGACCATGTATCCTAAGACACCACCGTAATTGAGGATGTCAAACGCCCGTTGTTCCGGAACATCATTGAACAAAATGTGATAGACAGTAATGATTCCATTCAGGGCGGTGATGGGCATCGTTAACAAGAAAACTACCAACAGAAGTGAGAACAATCTGTTGACAAATTTAGGCTTATCAGGATCAATTGGATTTGGTTTACCGTTTGCAGTGCGCCATTTGTTGATGAGAATCATGTTCCAGGATGCACCCATGATTCGGCCATAGGCAAAAATGGTCGGTGCCATGAATGTCAGCATTGCTGCTGCAACCCATATTGGACGGATTGCGGCTGGTCCTTCACTTTGTGAACTTCCATAAAGAACAACTGCAAAGGTTGCTCCTGATAAAATAAGGAGGGTCGTCAATCGGCGAACGAATTTAACGTAACCTTTTGATTTCCCACTCGAGGAACGGGTTCCAACAAGTTGG
This sequence comes from Candidatus Poseidoniaceae archaeon, assembly GCA_013330285.1. Taxonomy (GTDB): domain Archaea; phylum Thermoplasmatota; class Poseidoniia; order Poseidoniales; family Poseidoniaceae; genus MGIIa-L1; species MGIIa-L1 sp8160u. The sequence continues at coordinate 9,214 of DUIP01000225.1, read as the reverse complement.
GCATTCAGTGTCTCCCATGGAGAGATGAACACCGGGATCAAAACCAGAACACCGATCAAAAAGAGATTTGGAAGGAAATACACTTCAGCATTGAATAAGAGTTCAGTGATGAGCAGGAGCACACCCGTCATGCCCATGACATAGAGGCCGATTCCGAAAGCAGTCCCACCTTCCTTCAACAATGCCCTTGCATCATCCACATTGCGGGTAATGCGGTGAACTTCGTAGAGGTCATCATCAATCTCAAAAGCCACTTGGAGATTGGCAAGTTGATTCGGGATGAACCACCGCCAAACAGGAATGGCAATAGCAAAAGCAACGATGGCGGGGTAAAAATATTCCAAACGTAAATCACTGACATCTGTGACTGTTGCAGCTGATGCCTGAGGTAGCATTTGGAGCATGAGAAGAGTGCCAAGTAAGGCCATCCTCGCCTTCCCAACCCCCGCTTTCATGACCAAGCCTCACAACAATCCAACATCAATACATCGGCGACATGACATCAGCGATGTCGAATTAAGAACCTCTCAATACGGTCGAATGCTTCATTGAGCACCGAAATTTCTGGAAGATAGACAATACGGAAATGGCCGCGTCCTAATTCGGGTGAAAAACCACTACCGTGAACGACCAATACGTGTTCTTCGTGAAGCAAATCAAGGACAAACTGTTTGTCATCTTCGGCCCACTTAGGATCGGTGAGTTTGACGAACATGTAGAAGGCACCGCCAGAAGATTGTACCTCTAGACCATCGATGCCATTGATCCGGTCCACACAAACATCACGTTGGGCTACGACCTTCTGTGAATATGCGTCCATCCATGAGCGATCGGATTCCAATCCAGCCAGGTATCCAAGTTGTGCTGGTGTTGAAGCGCAAAGGCGTGATCGGAGCATACGTTCAATTCCATCCCGAACCAAATGCATGCGCTGAGTGGGGTCGTGAATGGCCATGTAGCCAATCCTCCAACCTGGAGCGTAGTAGACTTTGGAAACACCATTGAGGCAGACAACAGGAACTTCAGTCGAACATTTAGCAACGCTGACATGTTGACCTGTGAAGTCCAATCCGTCGTAAATTTCATCAGCGACCACGATGCAATTCGGATAGGCTTTCGCAATGCTTAGAACCGCATCAATTTCCTCAGCATTGGCCACACTACCGCACGGATTGTTGGGATTGATGAGGACAAGCAGGCGCACCGAGTCATCCATTTTGGCCTTGATATCATCAAGGTCGAGGCGCCATCCATCATCTGGTTTGAGCATGTATTCGACTGTCGTAGCGCCATACATTTGTGGATACGCCATGTAGGGGGGGTAATGAGGTCCAGGTGCAAGCACCTTGTCCCCGTCACAGAGCACAGATGCAAACAAAATCTGCAACGCTTCGGTCACACCGTGGCAAACATAGACATCTTCGGCTTGAGCGTTCCATCCTTTTTTTCGCTCATCTTTGGCAATCGCTTCTCGTAGAACAGGTAATCCATACGATGGAGAATAACCGTTGTGCCCTTGTTGAAGTGCTTCTGCATAAGCATCCACCATATGTTGAGGGGTTGGAAGGCCGGGGTAGGCGATTGGATCTCCGATGTTGAGTTTGAGAATAGTGTGGCCTTCTTGTTCAAGTTGAGTTGCTGGTACAACAACGTCCCGAATCGCATACTCAATGTTTGATGCACGAGGGGCGACAGGGATTTGCTCTGTTGACATTGACTCACCGTTTCTTGCTTTCCACACCACGCTCATGAAGGTTCAGTTAGAGGTCCTTCCTTGTGATTCCACCCATCGAGAGGATGACATCAAAATCGGTATCTTCCACAGGTTGAATGGAAAGTCGTTGACCTCTTCGTATCAACAACATATTCTCGCACGCTGGATTGTCACGAACCGATTGCAATGGTACAGTGTTTGGCAACTCGATCACAGGTTCGATATCAACCATGAACCATCGAGGTGAATCTGGGGTAGATTTTGGATCATGGTACTTGCTTGTTGCGTCCCAGCTGGTATGGTCAGGATAGCCCTCTTTGCAGACCCGTGCCACACCTGCGACGTGAGGGGGTTTGCAGTTGGAATGATAGAACAGGACGAGGTCCCCAATTTTCATTGCATCGCGCATCATGTTGCGGGCTTGGTAATTACGAACCCCATCCCAATGAGTCGAGCCATCGGCGACGAGTTGTCCGTAGGGGTAAACATCGAGTTCAGATTTCATCAACCAACAGTTGACCATGCTTCACCCAGCAGTCGGGCTTCTATGAACTGTTCCTCACCAGGCGTCGATTACATCGTCGGCCAATGCGGCATCAAGAACATCGACGTCAACTGGTTTCGCCCCGCCAAGACCAAGTCGTTTCGCCATCGATGAACGACCACCAACAGCACCGAGACCGGCTTTTTCGAGGGTGACAAAGATGGCCGGTAAAAGAATCAAGGCACTTGCAGCAGCGACCCACAACAAAATCAGAATGACAGTTACGAACGGTTTGATTTCTGGAATTGGAATTTGATAGGCTGTAAGCATACCAAGGGTTGTGACGACGGCTGCTTCGAACAACGACATACCAGTACCAATGGCTGCGCTTCGAATGGCATCGATGCCACCACCTAACTCACGAATACGATTGGCGATGTGAATGGAAAAGTCGACACCAACACCGACCAAAATAGATCCAATCATGACCGTCACGAGTGAAAGAGGGACGTCCATTTGCCACATGACAAGCCATTGCATTGCAACTGTTGCAATCACAGGAGATGTTGTCCACATTGAGTACTTGACATCCCTGAACACCACAGCGAGGGTGATCAATGTCAATATGACAGCGAAACCAAGTGAGGTCCATTGCGAGCCAACAATCATTTCATTGACTTCAATTGCTGTGGAAGCAACGCCTGCGAGGTCGTTGGCCTTGTCATCTTGGTAAGGAGTAGAGAAGCCTTGGGCAAAGCCATTCACATCGTCAACCATTGAGCTTGTCGCTGCGACTGGGAGGTATGGCATATCCACATAAATCAAATTCCGACTGAAATCCTTACTGATGAAAATTTCACGGGTTTCGTCAGTGATTGATGCGTAGAACACATTGAGAAGGAAAATTTCACTTTCAGGGCCACCGGGGAGGCCAAAGTCATCAGGGGCCATCAACAGGTCCCAAAACGACGCGTCTTGTGTTACAGAATTGTCTAAGAGAATGGCTGCAGTTTCTTTGATGTCCGGGGGTATGAGTGGATTTGCTTGAACAATTTCATTCAACCCAGTTCCCGAAACCGTTGGCGCGATACCCGTAGATTTCATCAAAAATACAATTGAAACTGCAGTGGTATCATCAACAGTATTGAGCAATCCCTCCAACTCATCAATCGCTTGGAGATTCGCTGCGGGGTCATCATTTCCCGGATCATTGTCATTGGTGTTGCCCGAAATATTTGACTCAATAAGGACCATTCCAATTTGACCTGAACTGAATTCTTTGCTGTATTGCTTCATCTTGACAACCGGCAATTCTCCTTCGGGAGCCATACCGAGCAGATCGATGTTCTCTTCCACATTGGCTTGGCCAACAGTGGCTGAAAAGAGAATTAACAAAACAAACACCCCAATGACCCCAACATTTCGTTTGACAGGGACTTCGACCAACACTTCGAAGGCGCGGAGCGGAGGATGTTTTGGTTTCCGAAGATCAAGAAGCAGCGTGAGGTTGGGCACCATGAACATGGTGAGTACGTAAACGACAACAATGCCTCCTGAGAGAGCGATTCCTACAGTTTGAATCGGTGCCATTGGCGTGAATACAAGTGAAATGAAACCAATGACTGTTGTCACTGCCGACAAAAAGACAGCCTTACCCGTGGAGGACAAAGACGCCTTCATTTTTTCAGATTTGGTTCCACCTTCTTCGGCATATCGATTGGTAATGTGCAATCCATATGAGACGCCAAGAGCAAGTAAAATTGGCCCAACAATGATCACCGTCATCGTGACCTCATAACCGGTCCAACCAATAATTCCAAGCGTCCAGAAAACGGCGCAAAGGGTTGGCAGACCTGAAATAATGACCACTTTAATTCCCTGAATTGGTCGCATTCCAGTGATGCCAGCTTGGAGTAAATCGGAGTGGAAAACGAACAAACCTATGGCGACAAGGACCACGGCGGATGGGAAAATTTGCCAGAAGAGTTTGAATGAAAATTCTGTCACTGAATTCGTGATTGGAACCGGGCCGGTGAGCGTCATGGTCAACCCTAGATCTTCCCAAGTGCATTCGCCCCCGGGTGCTGCTGTACCATCGGCGTTGAATTCACAAGGCCTTGGTGTGACACTGATGTTGTCGAGGAGGTTCTGTGTGTTTTCGATGATTTCCTTCGCTGGTTTGTTTTCAGTGACTGCAATGGCCATGATAGCCCGATCCAATGTACCATCGGGTTCATCAACAGCACCATCGCTAATATCCCGTGCCAATTTATCCAAACCTGGGGTCGGGGTTCCATCGTCCTCATACATTTCCCCGATCACCAAATCAATGGTCTGCTGAGATGGAATTTCATAGCCACCCTCAAGTTGTGAAGTCGTATCGTCAAGAATGCTGTTAAGTGCATCGGCAAAAGCTGAGGACGCACATTCATCGTCATCATTATTTTGAGCACTGCAACCCAATTGCCCAATTTGGTCGATGAATGCCTTTCTCACCCGGGGTGCGCTCGAGTTGACTTCTTTCAGGACAGTCGAAATGGAAAGGATGTAGATGACGTCATCGCTTGGATCAGAAAGTTCTGGATTCAATTTATTTTCAACATAACTGATCTCTTGAAGAACCCGTTGGTCAGTGATGTTCCGGGACTCACTTTCGATGTAAACGACCATGACATTGGTGGTCCAATCTTCTTCGACTTTCGCGAGCAAATCTGCGATCTTCGAACCATCTGGCAGATACACCTCCAAATCACCATTCACGTTGAGGGCCGGGTTGTCAAGATCGTCATCGAAACGAGTGTTATCGAGGAAGCCTGATTGAGTGACGAAAAAGGCTGTCATCATCAAAAACACAATCACAGTAGTGAGAGGAAATCGCGTGATGGCACCAGTCGCTCCATTTTTTTGCCACTCCCGCTTGAAACGGTCTGGTGCTTCTAAGACCGCATCGAGAGCGTCTTTCGGTTTGAATTCCTTGACACGAGCAGTCAAATCTACCGCACCTGATTGGAGGCGGGAGCGACTGTAATCTGCGAGGTTCGACATTCGCTCGACAACGCTTTCCGATGTCTTTTGAGGGGATTTTGATGCTTCATCATCCGCCATAGTGAACCCCCTTGTTTACAGTGTGGGGAGACACACTTCAAAGCCCTACCTACGAACTGACCTTTCAAATTGAAATTCTAAAGAGACCACATCAAGACCATGGACCATACCCGTTGGTTTGAAAGGTGAGTCCTGTCAGCGTCAAACGGACCCGCACCATTGATGCGTGTGGGGCCAGGTGAGGCACATGCCAGCCCCGACGCTAAGTGACAAAAGATGGTCGATTGACCTTGAAAAGCGAATTCAGGAAGCACATGCGGAAGACCCACAGGTCTATGCTCGCCGTTATGCGTTTAATCCAGACAGCGGTAAAGAGATGTTCGTCATCGACACTCCACCGCCTTACCCATCAGGAACATGGCACATTGGGGCTGTCGCTCAATACTCCATGATCGATGTCATTGCTCGCTCTCAGAGATTGCTGGGCAAAGAAGTCTACTTCCCATGGGGTGTCGACAGGAATGGAATCAACATTGAATTCACTGTTGAAAAGAATACGAAGCGTAAAATGAAAACCTACGACCGGGCAGAATTTTTGGAACTGTGCAAAACCACAATCGAAGAATTCACTCAAGCCATGCGAACGACGGCTCGACGTGTTGGCCTATCATGTGATTTTGACCGTGAATACCTGACTGACTCCCCAGAATACAGGACGGTGACGCAGTCGATTTTTATTGAACTGTTCAAGAGTGGTGCGATCATTGAAGACCTACGTCCAAACATCTACGATCCAGTCGAGGGCACAACCATTGCTGATGCCGAGGTGGAGAGGTTACCGCGTCGAACAAAACTTGTTGATGTTGAATGGACGTGTGAAGACGGCACAACCATCGTTATTTCCACCACTCGCCCTGAATTGATTTGTGCTTGTGGTGTCGTGGTCGTGCATCCCGACGACGAGCGATATGCTCACCTCGTCGGTCAACGAATCAAGCTCCCCATGCCTGTCAATGGCCGAGAGACCAGCGTTGAAATTCAAACCCACCCATCTGTGAAGTCGGACTTTGGCAGTGGTGTCCTGATGGTATGTTCTTTCGGTGATCAGAACGACGTGGCCGTGTTTAGAGAACTCGGACTCACCCCCTTCCAAGCCATCAACCTTGAAGGACGTATGACCGATCTTGCAGGACCATTTGCTGGACAGACTGTTCTTGAAGCCCGTAAGGCTGCAATCGAACACCTTGAAGGACAAGGAAAACTGGTCAATGTGGTTGAACGTGAACAGGAAATTCCAGTCTCTGAGCGTGGTAAAAACCCCGTTGAAATCATTCTCCTCAAGGAATGGTATGTGCGCCAAACTCATGCTCAAGATCGAATCAGAGAACATGCAGAGACTATTGAATTTCATCCAAAGAGGAACAAGCAATTTCTTCTCGATTGGATGGACAACATCAGCATTGACTGGCCAATATCCAGACGCCGTTGGTACCATACTGAAATACCAATTTGGTACTGCGATGATGAGGAAAAAATCATCGTTCCACCCACCGGAGTCTACGTCCAACCATGGTGCCAATCACCACCAGAAGGCAGTGAAGTTCTCGACCGAAACACTCGTCAATCTCTCGGCTCGTTCAGTGAAATGAAGGCGTCACTCGGCACCATTACCGGAGAGCAAAAAGTGTTTGATACATGGATGGATTCTTCGAATTCAAATCTCTTTGTCAGCGGTTATCTCAACCAACCGGAAGTCTTCGAAAATGCATTCCCAACCGCACTACGACCCCAAGGCAAGGAAATTGTCCGAACCTGGTTATACTACACGCTTCTCAAATCCACGTTGCTGCTTGATCAACCCGGATTCAAACATGTTTGGATTGACGGACTCGGCATGGACCCGTGGGGCCGTAAGATGAGCAAATCACTCGGCAATGGAATCGACGCAGATTCCGTCTTGGAATGTGGCGCTGGCGGCCGAACCGGTTCATGGAAAGTGAAGGGTCCGGACAAAACGGTAAGCCTACGTGCCAACAAAATTGGCAGCGAATGTTTCCGACTTTGGAAGGCATGCGATGCACAAGTGGGTGATGATTTCCATATCAACCCTGAAGAAATTGAAAAGAAGTACTTCGGTGTCTTGACCAAGTTGTTCAATGTGGCACGATTCGCCTCGCAATTTGAAGTCCCTTCAGACCTCGATACTCGCCCAGATGGACTTGCCATCGAAGACGAGTGGATCTTGGCTGAATTCCAATCAACAATGGACACGGTCGAACAAGCATGGTCAAATCTTGATATTTACACTGCAACTCAGGCGCTCAAAACATTTGGAACGGGTGTCTTACCGAGCCATTATCTGGAAATGGTCAAATCACGACTCTATGATGAAGACAAACAAGCTGCATGGACCCTTCACCGCGTGGTGCGTGACTTCATGTCAGCGTTCACACCAGTGTGCCCATTCTTTACTCACCATGTGTCATCAACAATCTATGGCCAATCATCAGTTGATGTTGATGCGTTCCCTCAAGCACCGCATCCTGAAACAGGTGTTGGCACTGAACATGGTGATGCTTTACGTGCCATTTCATCCATCCTACAGACGTTTAACAGCGACACCTGGGGGCACAAGAAGGAACAAGGTATCTCATTGAACCAGCCAGTGAGTGGCGTTGTCATTCCTAAGGAATTGGAAGCGTTCACCGCCATTCTGACCCGCATGCATTCACTCGAATGAGGTTCATTCCTCTTCGAGAAGCAGTTTGGCTTGCCGTGTTGTAGGCATCGCAAGTTGTCCAAGCCTGAAACCGATCAACCGTACGGAACGTTTGTGGTCAACATTGAGCGCAAACAGGCGCTCTGCAAGTCTTGCAAATACGTCCACATCATCCATAGCCACCGGAATCGATCGGCCATGGGTATGAGTCTCAAATCCTGTATACCGCACCTTTACCTCGCACAGACGTCCAGCAACACCTATTGATTTCGCCTTCGTCATCACCCGCTCAACCAAGGATTGAAGATGCTTCAGAACCTTCTCCTTATCCGTTTGGTCGGTCCTAAACGTATGTTCTTTACCGATTGATTTACGACTTCTCAAGGGACTTACTTCCCGGCTTGTAGCACCATCGACCACCCGAATCATCCACGATGCAAAACGTTCGCCTGCAATTCGACCGAGCGCCAATTCACCGAGTTCATATGCTTCGTCAACGGTGTTAAAACCCCATTCAGCCAGTTGAGTTGCCCGTTTTGGTCCAATACCAGGCACATCTCGCAGAGAACGGCCAACAAAGAAATCCAATGTTTCGTCAGGGAGCATTCGGAAGATACCGTTTGGTTTGTTGATTTCACTCGACATCTTGGCGAGGATCCGGGTCGGTGCTATGCCAAATGAGGCAGTTAAGCCCAGTTCCTCCACGATTTGACGTTGCAAATCCCTGCACATAGCATAAGCTGCATCCCAATCACCACCCACTGCTTGCGTAATGTCAAGGTACGCTTCATCGATTCCTGCTTTTTCAAAATGCTCAGCAGGCTCTTGCAAGATGGCCATGACCTTGCGCGAAGCACGGCTGTACAATCCACGCGTACCGCCAATGTAATGACCGGGACCAAAAGGTGTTCCTGGACATCGCCTCCAAGCCTCTCCAATCGGCATCGCTGAACGGATTCCGTAAGCCCTCGCTGCGTAATTACAAGTCGAGACAATGCCCCGTCCTCGGCCGCCCTGGGGGTCAGAACCGATGATCAATGGACGTTCAGGGTCAAGATCGCGATGAAGAATTTCAACCGATGCAAAAAAAGCATCCAAATCACAGTGAACAAGGATACGTTCGCCCTCTTGCAAGGACTCTGCCGAATCCTCCCTCATACCACATGTCCAGTGTCCACGGTGTTTCAAGTTGATGACAAGTTCAATACGATTACATTCACTTTTTCCGCAAGGGTGGGGCGAAGGAAAGAGA
>DUIP01000004.1 GCA_013330285.1 Candidatus Poseidoniaceae archaeon | reverse complement strand
CAGCACTCAAGTCACGGTGTGCGTCGACATGGATTCACTTGAATCTCAACCAGTTCCCGATGACCTTCGCCAGGGCCTGCTCAATCATTTGATGGAGGTTGAGCAATGAGTGACCTTGACCTTGGCTTTTCGATGCGAATGGATGACGAAGCAGCAGTACCGGCTTCACCCGTCGATATGTTCGCTATACGCCCAGACAAGAAGGGTCCAAAATCTGTAGCAATTATCGTGTTTCTTGGAGCACTTCTGTTGGCCTTCCAAGCCTATGGCGATTACCAATTGCACAGCGCTGAAGACCTCTCTGACGAGGAGATTTTGACGCTTCTTGAAACCCCAAACAGCCAAGCAGCGGATGAAGACGACATTACAGTTGAACAGTACCAAGAGTTCCATGATGCCGCACGTGAAAGCGGAGGCTATGCGTTGAGGGCGGCAGGCCTTGGTCTTGGCGTCGTGATGATGCTTGTTGGCTCTGTCCTTCTGTTTCAACTGAAACCGGTTGGTGCATGGCTCAACGTAGGAGGTGCAAGCATTGGCCTTGTATCGGGCGTTGTTGGAAGTTGGCTTTTGGGCGGGGCTGCAGCGGCCAACCTTACAGGCCCATTGTTGCTGACCTACCAGATTTTGACGTACTTCTGTGGCGTGTGCATGTTCTCATGCATTGGACTTGCAGCGCTGCCTTTGTTGAATGCAAGAGCCCGCCTTGCACTGTACCCGAATCCAACGGTGGTTTTGAGTCTCGACGAGCAGGAATGAGATTCACTCATCGGATGGGCGCGGCCACTTTTTGGCAAGCGCTTTTTCCAACCCTTCATCCAATGTTGCATTCCACCAATCGCTGCCTTGCCAGATCGCATACTTTCCACGAATGCCTCTCAAATCAGCACCAGCAAATTTGCAATTTCGAAAATTGGACAGGTTGAGTCGAGCCTTCCGTAAATCTGCGCCTCTGAAGTCAGCACCATCAAAGGCCGATTTCATCAAATCTGTTTCATACATCGAGGCCTTACGAAAATCGCAGTTTGAAAAATCACCTTCGGTTAAATCAGCACCGTCGAGGATCCCTCTTCGAAAGTTTGAGCCTGCGTGCCGTCCTTTCCTGAGCACTTCTTTTGCATGGTTTTGAAATGACCAATCAAGGACAACAGACTCTACCTCGCCGGTGGACTCACGAGGGTCGTCATTCCCCCCTCCTGACATCACCATGTTTGGACCTCAGGCGGTGGATCGTTTGTCAAGGTGCGCCCTTCCTTCATCGGTCAGGTGGGCAAAACGGTTCTTGTCTTCTTTGCCGGGAGGGATCATCAGGAAGTTTCGCTCCCTGAGTCGGTTCAGGTAGAGAGAAAGATTTCCTGGCGGGTCAATCTTAGCGTCTTCGAACAGTTGGTTGATGACTCTTGGTGGACTGTCATTGACGTTTTCGACGCTGCGTAGATAATGAATTGCGCCAAGCACTTGATCCGGTTTTCGCTCAAGCGAGCACGTATTGAGGAGCACTCGGAATGCTGAACCCCGTTCTGGAAGTCCCCTTTCTTTCGCTGCTGAAACCGCGGCCTCTAATGCATCGCTGCGTGCTTGTGCAAGCCTGTCAAGCATAATGGTCCATGTGTCGTCATGGCGGTGAAGAATCAACTGTTCTTCCACCTCCATTGCAGCCCCTTCAAGATCAATTTCGATGTCACCCGCGATGACGGAGATTTTTGTGGTCGCCTCCAATACGTTCCCCTCAATTCTAAGTTCTAACCTGTCTCGTATAACCCTTTAGAATTGCAGTCAACATGAAAATGAGGCTGATTTCAAAGAAATCTTGTCTATTTTCGCCAAACCACCCTCGCTTCTCCGTAAGGAACTTGAAGGACAGCCATCTAGACCCACTCTGTGACCTCCATGGACGACGCTCGCCGCACAGGCCCATTCCTTCTCGTTCTCCTTCTCCTTTTCCAGACGATGGCCATGATTCCGGCGGCTGCAAACCCCACTGGCGGGACCGTCAACACCTTCTCCAATGGCCAAGCCGAGGCGTCGGTCGCCTTGACCGCTGGTACGATCGACGCCAGCTTGGGCATCGAAGTTCCTCGAAACGTGACCTTTGATTCGGCTTCCTTCGTGGTGAACGCGAAGGATGAGACACCAACCCCCGGGCAAGTGTACATCGACATCGGACAGGATGGTGTTAAGGAATGGGCATTCGAAGGCACAGGCTACGGCAATTTAGGTCATCAACAATCCTTCATCACAGGGAACACCGTTGACTCTGTCTACTCTTCTGGTTATGTTTCATCATCAATGATTCACATTCCTCATGGAGCATCCATCGGTTCTGTTGATTTGGATGTAAACTTCACTTCAGCTGTTGCTGGAGGCCTTGTCCCAACCGGCATTGTTGAGGCATCTACCTCTGGGGACATGGACAATGATACCTTGCCAGAAATCGCCGTTCTATCAACGACCGTCACCGGATTCAATGCAGCGATTTCACGGATTGATTGGAACGCAAGCACAGGGCTCAACATGTCGTCTTGGGTGGCCACATGTGCAGGTGCAACCGAACTTTCTATGGCTGACTTCAATGGTGATGGCATGGATGACGTGGTGAGTTTTGATTACACCTCTTCCAATGCATGCGTCCACTTTACAAACTCGACGACAGCATCCTTAGGGGCCGCCCAACTTGTTGTTCTGAATTCAAACAGCATCCAGGCCAGCGCAGGCGATTTCAACCAAGACGGGAACGCAGATATCATTTCCATACACTCAGGCGGGATCTTTTCGCTTCGAACCTTCAACGCCAAGGTAGGATCCTTCGGAGCGAACCAAACCTACACGGTCAACATGAACAACACCGCAACCCCAACAACCCTTCTCTACCTCACAGCAGGCCATTTTGATGCAAATGCCAGCACCTACAGCGCTGTTGTGACCGATTTTTCTGGCCACAGCACACCACTTCAATGGACCGCAGGCTCTGGCATTTCGGATAATCCTGCCCATTTCGACGGCATACAATCACAACCCATAGCCGGGGACATCGATAACGATGGCGATATTGACTTCCTTGGTACAAATCAAATAGGTTACACGATCGCATTGAACACTGGTTCACAATGGAACACCACGGATGTCTTATCAACGAGTGAACTTGCTTCTGCAAGCGCCCTCAACAATGCATCATTTTTCGACCACGATGGCGACGGGGTAACGTCGTTGATTGTCCCAAGGGCCACGGGCGATTGCAATGTAATCAACCCCAGCCTCTGCGGAAACCTCTCCATATTCGATATCAATTCGACCTCAATTGGCGCTCAATCCGGTGCTCTCCAGCCATGGGATGCACCAATGGATGCAGACGGAGTCGACATGGATGGTGACGGCGTTCTCGAACACATCGTAGCTGCTGGCAATGGGACTCATGGCTTATTCATAGGACCCTACAGCACCATTGGTATGGACATCAATCTTGATGGTCAAACTGATTTGAGCGCATCAGGGTATTCAGGAAGCGCCCAATTCGCCATGGATCCACTTTCGATTGAAGATCCAATGGGGAACATGACCTCAATCTTGTCGCCGCTCATGAACGCATTACCGTACATAGAAGATGGCTATGGCGTTCGCATGTCGACCACCAACTTCGATTTCACAAGTACGACCAATGGCACATTCGATCTCTCCAATATGGACATAGGGTACGACATTGATTTTATTGTGGAGAACAACCCATTTTCAGCAGGCAACCTCACCAACATCATCAATCAACAACAGACAGCCGGGGTTGGTAATTTTGTGGTTTCACTCCCAGTGAACGCAACGATGTCTGGAACATTCACACTCTCCGGACTCATCGCCCAATACTCGCCGGGTGCGCCAAACCTCTCCCTCCCACCGACGCCAACCGTGACCTTGACCGAATTGACCTCTGACCGGGTTCAGATCGAATGGCAGGACATGCTTGCCTTTGGTGATGACCTGATTGAATTCGAAGTGTTCCGATCATCGCCCGGGGTGCCGTTTGATTTGACATCACCTTACACAATTGCAGGGGCAAACATGTCGGTTGATGGCGATGTGGAACACGGAACGACCTATGTGTACGGTGTACGTTCGCTCCATGACTACGGTGTCACCAGTAACATGTCGATTCCGCTGACCGTCACAGTACCTTTCCCAGCACCGCCAGCGGCAGTGGCTGGTTTCACAGTTGTTGACACACCAAGTGACGAAGGAGGATCACTTGATTTCATGTGGAACATTTCCATCGACGGTGCGGTTGAATACCGCGCATATCTTGAAACTCAATCCATCCAAAACCTCAGTGGCCTTCAACCGATTGCAACCATCGCCCACACCACCGACCATCCAACCATGTCGCTTTCTACAGCCGATGAAGGCATTACAACCATCGACGGAGTCGAATACTATGCAGCAGTCGTCGCCTTCGACGGTTATGGTAACTCGACTTCAGCATTCAGTACCCTTGGCCCCGTGGTTTCGCTGAACAACTCCCAACGCACTGCGCATATTGATTACGACCTCTCAACATCTGGTGACTTTGACCAAGACCAATTTGGCATCAGCGCCCTCGATTCTATTCATCTCAACATCACCCTGACCTCTGATGGCATTCCATTGGCAGGTGAACCACTCTATCTCACCATAGAAGCCATGGGCGTCGACGTTGAACTCTCAGGTTCAACTGATGCATCAGGTGTGTGGCAAGCCATCGCCGTGGAGGATTTGACTGAACTTGGTGGGCCTTTCACCACCTTCTTTGACACCGCCACGATGACCATCGATTACCTTGGCACAAACGGTTCTTCCACCATGCAACCGGTTGCTCCGGTGAATCGTTCCATTCAGGGATTGGGGCTGCTCCGCGCTGATGTCGCGGCCGGGGACACAGTCCTCGAGATCGATGATGCGGGCGTGTTCAGTCTTGAAGTGACTCTGACCGCAGAATTACCGACACAAAACACCTACCTCGAAGGTCTTGCTTACACCTGGGAGCAACGAGATGCTGATGGAAACACGACAAGCACCGGCGTGATTGAAGTGAAAGGAGGGGAACTTGTTCTCACAGGAACTGCGAATGCTACAGACACTCTTGTCCTGACATCAGATCCGACAAAATCGTGGATTCATCCATCGTTGAACCCAATCTCATTCACCTTCATCGGCGGCCCAGATGAGCCAACCAATGAAACAGATGCGAATGAGACGACAAACGACACGAATACGACAGATCCAACCTTCCCAGACACAACCCTTGCAGCCCTCGTCGAGTGCGGCACTGCAACTTACGCGTGGGAGGGCAATGGGACGGATGAAGC
>DUIP01000093.1:3258-10264 GCA_013330285.1 Candidatus Poseidoniaceae archaeon | reverse complement strand
TAGCTGTACTTTTTGACATCAGCTTCGTCTTCGTAGAACGCCACATAGAGGGTACCTGCACCATCACATGCGACACCAGAAACTTCACCGTAGTCCTCACTCCAATCACTTCGAGTGAAGGTGCCAAGGAACGAGTCGTTGGCCATATCGAATCGTGCTACACCACCGTTGTTGGCATAAATTCCGATGTGAAGCACACCGTCACATTCTGTCATGGTGATCGGGTATCCGTTTGGCACGCCGTTCGATCCGGTTTCATAGTTGTTCCACGTTCCGCCATCCCAGTGGGAGATCGCTCCATTTCTGAACTGGCCAAATCCATTGAGTTCACCACTGCCGACGACCAAGTCGGTACCATCGGTCCACAGTTCGTAAATTTGTTCTCCTGCATCGCTTGGCAGACCAGATCCAGGTGTCCAAGTTGAGGACCAAGTGCCCGTAGATTCATCAAAACGAGCCACACCATCTTCGGTAGCAAACAGAACTTCGCCGTCATATTCTATGATTTCACGGATAGGGAAGTCGAAGTCGTCTTCGTCCCATTCTCCGAGCATTGTGCCGTTTGCTGCCATGTACTGGAGTGAATTTTCACCCCACGAGACCCACATATTTCCGCTCGTCGCTTCGTACGCAGTCACGCGGTCAACTTGCCCAATCGGGAGAATGTTATCGCCCCACGAATTGCTGCTTGTGTTCCATTGTGCGATGCCACCTGAGCCATCAACTTGCCACCAGTTTTGGGATGCAACACTGATCATGATGATGTCGCCAATAATACCCATTCCGTTCACGTCGCCATTGTTTTGACCAACTTGAGCCCCTGCATCAAGTGCGGAAAGGGATGTGAAGTTTCGAGCATTAAATCGGTATAGGTTGTCGCTGCTTGCCCCATCATGGTAGTACATGATATCGCCTTTGAGGATCATGTCAAGTGGGTCGCCGTTTCCAGCAAATAGGCTACTTGACTTTTCGATGTCATACACCTCGTTTCCAGTCGTAGCGTTGAGCAATTGGAATCCGTCAGCGCCTCCAATCCAAATGTAATTTGGATTGACATCCACTGAAAGTGCAGTTGCATCTTCATTGCCATTGTCGAGGTAATTATCGTCTGTCCAAAGGGTAAGCCACTCGTTATTTGTGATGTCATAACGAGCGATGCCAATGCCGTCAAGAGCAATGAATGCAACATCACCGACCACGACCACAGGTGCGTTGTTGGTCTGTTCACCAGCAGTCCACTCTCCAACCACGTCGAATGGTGAAATGGAGATGATGCCAACACCTGAATTTGTTCCACCAAACAAGTAGGTGTTCGAGACGCCAACACCCACAGAATAGGTTGCCCAATTTGGCATGCCGTCATAGACATTCAAACACTCTTCAATGTCGATGGTTGAGGTTGGGAATTCACAGACACCAATGTTGGTAGCCGCATATACATTTGATCCCACGACGACGAAATCAAAGAATTGTTGTGGCCGCTCATCCCACTGACGCCCGAGCTGGAATGAACTGGAACTGGATGTACTTTCATCCCATTCAATAGCACCATTGTTGGTACCGATGTAGAGAAGGTTGCCGTTTGCTTCGAGAGCATAGATGTTGTCTGATGGTAAGATCTCAGTTGAACTGCCACCACCGGTATTGCTGGATTCTGTAAGTGGAAGAAGAATTTCATTGGTGGAAAGGTCCTTGCGCGCTACGCCATATCCAGGGATGCCGAAGTACAAGATATCGCCCACAACGGCGACAGGCACCTCGTTTGCACCGTTGATGCCCGTGGAAATCCAAGGCGTGAGCCAAGTATCGTTCACGATGTCATATCGAAGAAGGCCATCGTTTTGAGTGCCAACATATGCGACTTCGTTGTGGATCGCAGCATCGGTCACAGTCCCCTGACTAAGGGCGAGTGACTCGAACACAACCGGAAGGGAGCCCGTGAGGTTGATGGCCATAAATTCGCCATAGAATTCATTCAGTACGACGACTGTAGAACCATCTGATTGTACAACATTTACTTCATTTCCAGATAAGTCGGTGTTGGAAGTGTCCCATGTTTGGAGGACGGTTCCATTGCTGTGCATTTGATGCGCACCGTTGCCTGCAGCGATGTAGACATGGTTTCCGTCCGTACTGAGCCGAGCGATGTCTGCCCCGATAAACACTGGTTCAATCCAGCGCGAAGCTTGCGTATCGAATCGATTGAGGTACTGGTCATCAGTTGCTACGAAGAGCACACCGTCCAATTCGGTAGCATCAATCATTTGGCCAGACGTAGGACCACTTCCCAGCAGCAAAACGCCAGTATTGAGTGGTGTCGAGCCAGGGGTGAGTTCAACCAAAGCACCATCGCCATCGCTGACCAAAATCAGTTCTGTAGAAGGGGATCTTTCTCCACCGGTTGGCCACGTCAGCAGTCCTTGACCGTTGTTGGCAAGGCCAAAAGCATCGAGGGATTGAGAGCCTGAAAACACATTGCTTGCGGTGTTGTATGTATGCAAGGAGTCGCCGTTCAAGATGTACAGCGTATTTCCGGAGCGGGCAAGTCCAGTGATGTCATTGCTCGCCAGCCAGTTTCCATCGTTCCAAGTTGACAGCCAGAATCCTGAACTCCAATCATATCGGGCCAATCCCGCATCAGGTGAGGCGAAGAGAAGTTGATTTCCTGAAATTGCAATTTCAACAATTTCATCAGAATGCAAACTGTTCGCAGTGGACCATGTCGAAAGCAACTGGCCACTTGCAAGATCGTATCGGGCCACACCGCCATCGTCCATTGACACATACAGAATTCCATTGGCTTCAATCATTGCTAAAGCCGCTCCGTTCATGTCCGCAACATTGGCCCATGAACCACCATTCCACAACATCAATTCGTCTTGATTCGCTGCATAGACATCGCCAGTGCTGGCTAAGGCGAATTGATTGAATTGAACATAATTGGCATCAGATGCGTCCGGAAGCACCGTTTGAGAACTTGAATCGCTGAGTGACATCGCAAAGAAACCATCTTCTTCAGTCAGCATGTGAATGAGGTTATTGGTCAGATCAATCTCCATATCGATCACATCGCTTTCAAACTCAAGCATGTCGATGATTGGCGGATCGTTATTGTAGTCCAAGACGAGGACGTCGTCAAGGATGGCGATGTACATTCGCCCGTCATATGGGTGGACGGCATGTGTTTGAATGGCCAGATCGATAGGTTCGAAGGAAACTGCAGGGTCGACTGGTGCTAAGGCTTCAATCACCAAATCAGTGATTTCTGCATCCGAGGGGAGGGTCCAAGTCGCTCCAGAATCGCTGTTTGGGGCCAGCCTTCCTTCGTGTGGGTTTGTGCCTTCGAATGAATCAGCAGCGCCAAGGGTCCCTAACCCTCGCCAATCGAGGAGGCTGATTCCGATATCGCTCGCAACGAGCATTGGCTCTTCGATCATCAAACCGTCGCTGCCATCAACTCGCACTTGGAATGAAATATTGGACAAATCAGCACCTGGGGCAAATTCAAGGGTCCAATCTGCCGTTGCTTGACCGCCGGTCAAAGGGTTGGCCCCCGTTGCATCCAACTGCACCCAACCGGTGTCGTTGCTGCCCGATTTGGGCCAGATGGTATCATTGGCAGATTCGTGCGCAGATGCACCAGGAATCATCATCATCGGGGAGACTGAAGAACAGAGCATCAAAGCGACCAACAGCACGGCTCTTTTGCCGGCCGAGCCGGGCGAAAACAGAGCAGATACTGGCTTCATGATTGAGAGGGGCCTTGTGGGGTATTTGAACGCGGCCCTTGGTCGTGTGCTACAATCTTCACTTGAACAGTTCAAAAAACAGAGAATTACAATGAAAATGGAGGTTTTGAAATCATCATGGTGGAGTCTGAGAGCATTGCTTTTCCTCCTCCTCGGTTCCTCGGACACACAACACTCAAACACCGAACCACATTCGTTGGAATCGATTGCCTATGAATCGGGAGAAGAAGGAGCGCCTGCTCAAGAAGGAAGCTCTCGAATATCACGAGGCCGAACCACAGGGCAAAATCAAGGTCGTTCCTACCAAACCACACAGCACTGCGTATGAATTGAGTTTGGCATACTCGCCGGGTGTAGCCTATCCATGTCTTGAGATAGCGGACAAACCAGAAGATGCATACCGCTACACCTCGAAAGGCAACTTAGTGGCCGTTATTTCGAACGGAACCGCCGTTCTTGGATTGGGCAACATCGGGGCGCTCGCAAGCAAGCCCGTGATGGAAGGCAAGGGTCTTCTTCTGAAGACATTCGCAGATATTGACGTGTTTGATATCGAGGTTGACACTGAAGATCCAGAGGCGTTCATAGAAACGGTTGTCAATATTGCCAAGACCTTCGGGGGCATCAATCTCGAAGACATCAAAGCGCCTGAATGCTTTGAAATTGAACGCCGCATTGCTGAGGCCACCGATATTCCAGTGATGCATGATGATCAGCATGGGACTGCAATTATCTCTGCCGCTGCGTTGTTGAACGCAGTTGAACTTCAAGAAAAGAAGCTCTCTGAAATCAACGTGGTGGTCATTGGAGCAGGTGCAAGCGCCATTGCTTGTGCAAATCATTACGTCGCCATCGGCGTCACCAGGTCGAACATCTCGATGGTGGACAGCAAGGGCATTGTCACGAAAGCCAGGCTCGAAGCGGGAGAATTGAATGAATACAAGGCGCCATTTGCCCATGACCGTGAACCCGGCGATTTGTCCGACGCCCTGAATGGGGCCGATGTCATGCTTGGACTTTCGCGTGGTGGATTGGTAAGCAAGGAAATGATCGCCACCATGGCCCCAAACCCAATCATATTCGCTTTGGCAAATCCAACTCCAGAAATCCTCCCCGAAGAAATTCTCGAGGTACGCAACGACGCTATCATTGCGACAGGGCGTTCAGATTATCCAAATCAAGTCAACAATGTCCTTGGTTTCCCTTACATTTTCCGTGGAGCACTCGATGTGCGAGCAACAGATATCACTCAAGGTATGAAAATGGCAGCCACTCGTGCCCTCGCAGCCCTCGCCAAGGAACCGGTTCCCGATTATATTTCGGCAGCTTATGATGGGGCAGTCATGCAATATGGCCCAGAATACATCATCCCAAAACCATTTGATCGCAGAGTCTTGCTATGGGAAGCATCCGCAGTTGCACAAGCAGCGGTCGATGAAGGCATAGCTCGTGTGTCGGCTGATGATTTTTCCATCATCGACTACAGAGAAGAACTCGAGGCACGTTTGGGCCAATCCTACTCCATCATGCGCCATGTCATCAACCAAGTTCGCGGGCGAGGGAAGCGAATTGTGTTCCCCGAAGGCGACAATGAAATGGTCATTAGGGCAGCAGCTCAATTGGCTGAGCAGAAAATCTGTCACCCAATCCTTCTTGGTCCCGAAGACCGCATACATCGTATGGTTGATGAGCTCAGCCTTCAGTTTGAATACGAAGTCTTTGATCCTCGCAAAGACCCACGACGAAAGGGTATCTATTCCCAGTCGATGTTGAACCGTCGTAATCGTAAAGGGATGACCGTCGTCGATGCAGCACGGCTCCTCAAATCCCGGCCATACTTTGCAAGCCAAATGGTCGCCAACGGGGATGCAGATGGCTTTGTAGGCGGCGTTTCTCGAAATTATGCGGATGTTCTGCGTCCAACACTAGAATTGATTGGACCAGCCGATGATGCCCACTGCATTGTTGGATGCTACATGATGAATGTCAAAGGCCGCACTATTTTCCTCGCTGATGCCACAGTGAACGTGTATCCTGACAGTCGCACGCTGGCAGAAATTGCAGTACAAACTGCAAAGGTGGCTCGTAGATTTGGCGTTGATCCTGTTGTTGCCATGCTTTCATTCTCGAACTTTGGCAGCAGCCGAGCACAACGTTCTGAACGAATCGAAGACGCTATTGAATTTGCTCGTGAACTCGACCCCTCACTTGTCATTGACGGGCCAATGCAGGCTGATACTGCCCTGAATGGAGACGTGCAAGGCGAGTACCCCTTCATGGAATTTACCGGGGCTGCCAATGTGTTGGTATTGCCTAACCTTGCGGCTGCCAACATCGCCTACAAGCTCCTCGAAGAATTGGGCGATGCAGAAATGACTGGCCCAATATTGGAGGGTATGGATCAACCGGTCCAACTTGTTGCTCGCCAAGACGGCGTACGCCATATTGTGAACATGGCTGCAATTTGTGCTGCTGATGCAATTCGTCAGGAACCTTACTGGGAAAGTCTGATCGATCCTGTTGAAGAAAACTAACCATCATCCTTCTCGATAGTGTACTGTCGGTCGCCGTGGTCGCCAAAACGCACCGGTCACAAATCCCGCGCAAAGCCCACCAAAGAGCAGGTTAGCCCAACCTGAAACAGCATAATCACTCATGCCTCTCAAGATGGGAATGACAAACGAAGGGATGACGCCTAACACGAAGATGCATACCACTTCGGTGCGAATATTTGCGATCATGTCAGCAGATTCTGGGACTCGTTGAGGTTCACCCTCACGAACTGGGGTGATGACCAATCGGGCTTTCACGCCTTTGATTGGCCGATCAAGGGGGACGCTTGAGAGGGCCGTAATGCCTTCTTTAGAAGGATGGGTTTCGATGGCGGCTCTATGAAATGCCATTGGGCCGATGCCCTCGAATCGTCGAGGCCGCCCATCCATCATGGCACCACGGTAGTTGGAATTGACTGCGTCAGCCAACACTTCGACTTGTTTTTTGTCGAGTCCAAGTCCAATGTTGGACTCGGCACACCTCCACTCTGCTTCAGATGGGCAGCGAATCTCCCACCGTTGATGTTCATCCAACCCCTCGATGCCCGAATCTATCAGCGATTGACCTGCTTTCATGATCGACTTGAGTGCATCAGCAGTGACTTGGAATTCGTCGTTCTGTTCATTCACCTCTTCATTGAGCATCGAGTCAAAATCAGCAGCATTGATAGGTTCTTTCATGATGTAAAATGCTGGTAGTCGGAC
>DUIP01000093.1:0-2853 GCA_013330285.1 Candidatus Poseidoniaceae archaeon | reverse complement strand
CTCAACACGCTGAAATCTGAGCCCTCCAAGCGTGATGTGTTCCAACGCAATCCCTCACTGGAGTGTGCCTTCCATTCGGCGGTACCAAGCCATTCCCTTTTCGTGGTCCTCGAGAAGAGAGAACTGTGGGAATGGTGAAATTGAGCGAGTGTAGCCAAAAACAGCAAAATCGACCAGATCAGGTGATGATCCTCCGAAGAACTCTTCGTCGCCATGTTCGTTGGTAAATTCAGTAAGAAGATCATGCCACAATTTCTTTGGTGTTCGGCCATCATTCTTCACTCGCTTTTTTGCAATAATGCCCCACATGATTGGGAAACCAGCCCATGCATAGAGTCGCTTGGAAATAAAACCAAACTTCTCGAGTTTTGAGATACGAGTTGTCGTTTTGAGTGCTGAGCCCAGGGTTCCGTAAAGGATTGGGACCGTTGCCTTGGAGACCTTTGTGTCCGCCCACTCCAACCACTCTTCTTGCCTTTTTGCATCACCAGATGATGTGAGTTTCCCATCATTGTATGTCGCATCGATGTGTTTCATAATCGGCGTCGAATCGACATGGTGTTGCCCGTTTTCATCACTGAACACAGGAACTTTGCCCCAGTCCCCTGCAAAGGCAACAGACTTCTTAATTTTCATACCATTGACACCGATGTAATTGACATCCAATCCAATGTGTTCAATGACACCACGCACCTTCCAACAGAAGGGGCACGTGTAGAGCATGTGTACGGTAGGGGTTTGACCCATGGTTCACCCTACCGCCTTCCCTTCTTCAAGGCTCGTTATCGTTCAAAGAAGCAGGTTTCCAACCGGATTTCCAAAAATCGAGGTTATCCAACCATTGCATCCATTCTTCATCTGAACATGTTAACAATCTGAAGGCTCGAGCTTCAAGCCCTTCTCGATTTGCGGCAGAGAGCATGCCCTGTTCCATCGCATCATGCCACTCGACCTGCATGTGGCGAATTCGTCGCCTTGCTTCTTCGGGTTGCTCAAAGTTCATCTCACAAAGATCTCTCAATTCAGAAATCCATGTTCGAGCATCCTTCAGCAACGGGTCCTCGACCCGGGCTCGCTTTGATTTCGGTTTCTTACCAAATGGCCACCAACCCATGAGACGCTGAAGAACAGGTCTTCCTTAACGCCATCTGTTGAAACAGATATAGTTGGTAACAGTGTGGAGGCGGCATGGAAGCCGAATTTTGGTTTGATGTTCTTGGTGCTGCGGCCATTGAA
This sequence comes from Candidatus Poseidoniaceae archaeon, assembly GCA_013330285.1. Lineage (GTDB taxonomy): Archaea > Thermoplasmatota > Poseidoniia > Poseidoniales > Poseidoniaceae > MGIIa-L1 > MGIIa-L1 sp8160u. The sequence continues at coordinate 1,617 of DUIP01000093.1, read as the reverse complement.
GGGATCCTCTTTGGTGCCGTGCTTGGTCTGCTTTGGTCGATGGGCTCGAAAGCGGTACAATGGTTCCTCATCGGCGAATTTATTTTACTCAAATGGCTTGAATCACGGGGCATCCTGATCGTCGACTGGGAACGCCTCACCCTCGGCATCGTCGAGAACAGCAGCCGTGCCCTCGAGGAAAGCCTCACCTTCGCACAATCGTTTGCTGACCTCGGTGCCTTCGGGGTAGGCGCCGCCATCGGCTTTTACCTCGTTCAAAAGATTCGTTCGTGATGCATCTTCATCAACCACACGCCTCACCCACGGGGTATGGGTCGGGTGATTGTCCATCTTCATGGTTCAACAAAACAGAAGGATTTGAACCGTCTGATCGAGATGTATGGGTCGCGTCTAAGCAATCGCGGTGTTCGCATTGAAACCCACCCGAGCAAACTTTCTTCCACAGCGTATCTCGATCTCTTATGCGGTCTGCCGGGCGATTTGTATTTGTTGGATGAAGGGGGTCAAATGGAGAATTCCATCGCCTTCGCTCAGCGTTTCAAAGCATGGACCATACAGACACATCCGACGCATCTCGCCATTGGTCCTGCGGAGGGGTGGATCGATGAGCGAAGTCGAGATTGTAAGCGACTTTCTCTTTCACCAATGACCATGCCCCATGAGTTGGCGAGCGTTGTTTTGGTTGAACAACTCTACAGGGCGACCGAAATAGTGCGCGGCAGTGAATACCACAAGGCGTGACAAAAGGGTCAAGAAGCACGGATTCTTGGCGAAATTTGGAGGCAAGGGATGCTGCTCTTTGAACAGGAAAGTTTGCGCTGGGGACTGCTCGGTTTTGAAGCATTCATCGGACTTGTGTTGATCCTCGCTTCCAAAAGCCAACCCTTCCCACTCCCCTCTCGTCGCTTCGGATGGATTGTGCTTTCCGTGGCCCTCATGCTCTCACTTGGACAACTTGCACCAAACCCTGTTTCCGTCCTCGGCCACCTCGTGATCCTCACTGGTCTTGGCTCATTTGGCCTCCTGATTGGTATTCATCACCTGATACGCACTCGCAGAGAAGTTCTGATCGCACCATTTTCAGGATTTTTGTTTTGCGTCGGGATTGGAGGTTTGATGGTTTCAACATGGCCGGATTTGAACACATTTGAACAATGGTCTGGATTTGGTGCGCTTGTCATGCTCGGCGTCGGTCAAACCTGGCTTGTGTTCCGCGGCCTCCTTATCGGAAGACTCCCCCTCGCATGGAGCCAAGCTGGAATGGTTGCTTTGCAGCGCGGTTTTGTCGATGGAGAGGATGGTGCAATTGCTTGCTTCGAAAAAGGTTGGGATGCAGAAGAAGAGCATCTTAATCCAATGGCGTATGTTGCTCTTCATCGATTGAATTTGTTCATCGGGGACCAAGACAAAGCCACTGAATGGTTGCATGCACTCGAAGATGTCGGTGGTGAAAAGGGCGTAGCTCCAGAATGGATTGAAGCAATTCACGACGCCCTCGCGCGGATTAATCCCGAGGCAGCAACCGCCCTTCCATCGTTGCAAACCAGCGAGGAATGATTCCGGTTTACGGAAATATATCTTCGAATAAGGGAAGATTGTTCCATAAAGAAGGCTCTA
>DUIP01000045.1:9918-13802 GCA_013330285.1 Candidatus Poseidoniaceae archaeon | reverse complement strand
AGGTCCATGCACGGCGAAAAGGCTTGGGAAGAATGAGGTGATTCTATGGCCCGAGACCAAATTCTCTGGATGAGCATCACCGCTACTGCAGTCATTGGTCTTCTTGTCTTGCTTTCCCAATCCTCTTCGGTTGAAGAAGTCGAACCTCTCTATTCGACAGCAGATGACCCTGATCCTTTGGCCTTTGAGTGCCTCGATCATTCTGGTCTTGCTCGTCACGACCACGTGGCCTTGAAAATCTTCATCGATGGTGAGCCGGAAACAATCCCTGGATTGATCGGAATCAACAGTGGTGTCTGTAATAGCGAAGGCGAGAACATGCATGCGGTTCACACGCATGGTGACGAAGGAACCCTTCACATCGAGCTGAACGAGGCCGGTGATGTTCCGCTTGGTGTCTTTTTTGACATATGGGGCGTCCATTTTGATGAAACTGGCATCTTCGATCACCGAGTCAATGACACCCACGAAATGCGAATGTATGTCATCGCCTCTGGTGAAGTTGCTTCAGAGGAAAATCGCGTCACAACCTTTGACGAGTATCTTCTCCAAAACGGTGAAACGATCGAAATTCACTACCAAGCACGCTGATTAGGGCGTAAAGCACCCTTCAAAGAACTGGGCATCAACATCGAGGGTCACTTCTTCCATTCGAAGGACAGTGACATCAATTCGCTCACTCCCGCTGTAGGTTCGCTTGAGTTCAGCGAGTAAGTTTCGCTGCACTGCCTGGTGATCTTCGCCCCAGAGTACGCTGAGGTGATGGTGCTGGTCTCCGTTGATCGATACAAGGTATTCAACTGACCACTCTTTGAGCGGCTCATTATCCTCCCATGCGACGTCTTCCCATGTTTTTGCCATGGTATTGTTTTGTTCTTACTATCTTATCAATCCTGCGCGTGAATGCTTCACAATTCTTCCGTATTTCGGTAATTTATTTCCGAATGGAGAACTATTCTTCCTCTTTTTGAGAATTATCTTCTTTCTTTTGGAAAACCAGCAAACCTACTGCTGCCACTGCTCCAAGCACCAACCATGCAGGACTCCACGCCTCGGATGATTGGCGTTCTCTGTAAGCGAACTCGATGGCTCCATAGGTGCCTAAATCGTCACTTGAATCAAGGGATGCTTCTGTGTGTTCGTGAACGAGGACCACACTAAATGATTCGAGGGCTGTAAATTCAATTGAAAAATCTGCAGTGCAACCTGCATCTGCGCTCGCACTTGACACACCAATGGTTGTGGTGATGTTTCCAGTACCAATCTCGCACTCCGCCGTTGCTACGACGACTCGATCTCTGGTGTCACCTCCAGGGTTGATGGCATCATCAGGTACCTGCTTGTTGTGGTGGAGAACCATGAATGTGAGTTGGGTTGTGTTCATTGCGCGGCCTTCAAAGTCAATCAGTTTGGCCGTGATCAGGTCCCCATCGCTTTGCACCCTAAGTTGCAATTTTGTGTGCGATTGGCGTTGAATTTCCTCATCAAGAATATCCCGTTGGACCTCGACCCAAGCATCGGTTCCAGTACGATAAGCACCACCTTCGACCATGAACGTTGGTGTGCCTGGCAGGTCAGGATTGACCGCTCTCAAGCGTTCAATCCGGTGTTGTGCAGCTTCAGGAGCAAAGGCATCTTCCCCATCATTTGGATGGTAGGCAACCATGGCGATACGAGAACCGTGCGAATCTGCAACACCCATCAAGTAAGGGTCAATTTCAGCGCATGATTCGCACCATGTCGTCGTCAATTCCTCAATGAGTACACTTTGGCCACGCAGATTTGTTTCCATTCCACCTGTCAGCGATTGGCTAGGATCGACGACCATGCCTTGGACCATGATCGGCATTTGCAAAAGTCCGATGGCCAACACGAGCACCCATAAGCCGTTTGAACGGCGTGAGGGTGCGAGGTGGTCTGCCATGCTTCGGCGAGGCGGGCGACCCCCTTCATCCCTTTGTTCAGCGCCTAATCAAGGCGAGGTTTCTTCAACAGGTCGAAAACAAGCATGACATAGGAGGGTGTCAAATGGCTGATCATTGGATTGAAAATCACAAGCGTGATTCATGGCGAAGGCAAGCCAAAGCCAGCGGCTATAGGGCACGTTCGGCGTTCAAATTGAAGCAGATTCAAGAGCGCTTCAACTTGATTCGAGAAGGCGATGTCATCCTTGATGTTGGCTGCCACCCTGGTGGCTGGGCTCAAGTCGGCATGGAACTTGTTGGTGAAACCGGTTTTGTGCTTGGTGTTGATCTTGAACCCTGTCAGCCTGTCGAAGGTGCATTGTTGCTGACTGGAGATATCACAGACCCACATACACAAGAGCGGATGTTGACTGAATTGAACGGTAGGCCACTCAATGCTGTCGTTTCGGATATTTCTCCAAACATCACCGGGAAGTGGGATATGGATCAAGCCGTAGCCATGACGTTGGTCGCCCAAGTTTTTGATTTCGCCCTTCCACTGCTGTGCAAAGGCGGATCGTTTACCACCAAATTATTCCAAGGTGTTGGGGTTGAGGAACTCATCGTTGCAGTGAAGCCTTTCTTTTCCGATGTGCGTCGATATGCCCCTCATGCCTCACGCAATTCATCTTCAGAAGTCTACCTTGTTTGTCGTAATTTTATGCCTTGGAAAGCCAAGACATTCGCCGTGCGTGAGGCGTATGAAACCGCACTCAACCTGAAGCTGGGCGGTGATGATGTCGATGAAGGTCCTGAAATCATCAAGTCTTCTTTTTCCGTTCGAAGGAAGAAATCCGAATAGTTTGAAACGGGTTGAAGTCAAGTTGTTGTGGCATGAACCGCAAAGCAAACCTCAGCAGCCTCAGCCAAGAACACCCACGACCAGCACGACAACGATGTGCAGATTTACGCAATAATGCCCCAGTTCATCGTGTTGAATTGGTCATGCTTAGAATCTATCCTGTGCGGCGAATAGCCTCGCCCAACTATACCGGTACGGTCGCTGCTGCATGTGGACGCGATGAGTCCGGTATCATCGGGATGGTGTTGTGGGGTGAACAAACCGAACGCATCCGGGTGGGGGATATTGTAAGGTTGACCAACGGATGGTGCCGTCGTCGAAATGGTGAATTGGTCATCAGTACCGGAACTGATGGCAGTCTGACCGTTTTGGATCGATGAACTCTTGAGCAGTCCTTTGATTTCCATCCCATCTCAGCCTCGAGTTGACCAACGCGAAAGAGGTGATGGAGCACGCAACCATAAAGAAGGGGAGGGCGTGGGCGAAATGTTCCTGAGGGTCCATTATGAGTGAGAGAGCAACGAACTGTACATCATCCGGTGTTCCTTTGGAAGAAACCGGTTCCACCACATTCCCATGCCCAGGGTGCGGCGCACCTATTGGCCGCAGCCCACGCAGCAGAAACCAAGGCGTCATTTACGTCTGTCCATCCTGTGGATACCAGGGGCCCTGAGGTGATTCTATGGGTATGGTAGTCATGACATACAAAATCAATCCTGACTCTGATGTCGAGGATGTCGATGCTGAAGCAATCGCAACAACCATCTCCGCAATGGGCGATGATGTCTATAACATTCAATCCGTCGAAGTCAAACCGCTTGCGTTTGGCCTCAAGTTTGTTCAAGTCCACGTGGTCATGAACGACGGTGAAGGTCTGGCTGATGCTTTGGAAGGACGCATGTCCGAAATCCACGGTGTTGGAGAGATCGAAGTTCTTTCGATGGGCCTCATTTGAGCCATTGAAAGAGGACACAACGGCATTTCAATCTGAGTTGCTCAGAGTTGACTCAATGGTCCTTGCATGAATTCCCGTAACAAGGTGGTGGCGTAGCTTCCACTGGACAGGACAAATCGGAAGCGTACACAGGCGCCTTCAGGATGCCAACGGCTGTTGTCAC
>DUIP01000045.1:0-9527 GCA_013330285.1 Candidatus Poseidoniaceae archaeon | reverse complement strand
GTGTCAATAGAAAGTTCGTTGAACTCAGTGACGAGTGCCCTTCGAGTCCCTCGAGTGGAGAGGCGTGGAATCGCTTCAACGTTCCAATCGGCGCTCTCAAGGTTCATGCCCTTGATGACCGATGCCTCAATGGCCCCAGAGTCTCCATCACAGGTGCTGATCTCGCTGCCGGGAAGTGGGCCTGTGGTGACCAAGCGGCCCATGGAACAGTTTCGAGAAATTCTCGGCAAGGTACGCTCTTCAACATTGACGCAACTCGAGGCATCAAGTTGCCCCTTTTCATCAATACGCCCAACCAAATCACCAGCCACAGGGCGGCTGATGGGCAAACCCGCATCAATTCGGGCGTGCAATGCTTTGTTGAACACAACGGATTGCAATGCATGCACGGTCATGAGTTGGAGATTACCTGGAAGTTTCTTGAAGGCACCAACAAAATCCCCTTCACGATGAAGCAGATGTTCGACCATGCGGCGTTCGAAGCCCAACCACTGCGGAGCGAGAGCCAATCCTTCTTCAGTTGGACCATGTTCTCTGACATGAGCTCTAAAGGCTTGGACATCATCATTTTCAGAGGTACCTTCCATGGCGATGTAGGTCATCACGGCCTGTTCCCAATCTTCTGCAATGACATGCTTGCCAACTTCAGCCGTGACAGGACGGCCTGAGCCAAACCGTTGGGGTCCGATCCAGTTAGGGAATGTGTTCTCGCCTAATTTTTCAGCCATTTCAGATTGAATTTTTTCGACTTCCTCGAGGGCATCATCTGTGCTCATGGGGCTGCCATCGTCATGGGCGCAACCACGCACGACAATGGTGAACCGGTTTCCACGATGGTTTCCAAATCCAATTTTTTGATGGGTTCGTCCAAGCACTTCGATTTCAACATCTGGCATCTCGACCTCAGCAACTTTGCGTTGAGGTGCATCAATGACAAACAGCTGTTGTGTTACCGCACGCTTATCCTTTGTTCCTGCAAAGAAAATTCTGTTGCGTGGGATCTTCAATGCCTTGGCAAGGTTGTTGCAAAACCTGTTTGTTTCCCAATTGGTAAGGGTGATTTTGGCCACAGTGAAGCGACCTTTGTTGTCCATGTGGATCGAGGTTGAAATTTCTTCAACTCGAAAGTCGGTGACTCGGGCTTTCAACACCCCGCCAATACCTGCTGTTTTGGTGGCGTAACCGTCCAATCCGATGGCTTCAGCCAAAGAATCGGTCCAAGCGGTCAATTCAAGCACCCCGTTCACAGGGTAATCTTTGCAAATTCATCGGCAAGACCAGCGACGAGATCACGGAGGACCTTATCGGAGGCGTTCTTGCCAGTGGTTCGAATGTAGAATTCTGGGTCATCCAATTCTGGGTGACCAGGGAAGTAGTTGGCGTACTCGACGTTCTTGTGGTTGTTGAGTCGCTCGCGAAGCATCTGCAAAGCGGTGTGGCTTTCGCCGATAATGCGGAGGCGCAGTTCATTCTTTTCTCGAAGGAGCAGTTTCACAGGCATGATGACCAGTTCGGCCACTGGCCTACTTGTTTTGAACCTTCTCCCAAAACCACCAAGCCGTTGACGCTTGAATGCGATGGTCTATTCAACACCAGTAAGGTGCTGAGATGGACAAAGGTCCTCTACGAAAGCATGTTGATTTGATGCCAAGTAACCCCCTTCCTTTTGTAGTGCCTTGAGTTGGAGAACTGCATGGATACTTCCGCTCTCGAGGCCAAGATGGCCAAAAGTGCTGGAATCTTCCAACGCTCTGCGCTTCCTATTCTCATTGTGACCGGTCTCATCACGCTTGGACTGATGGCTCATTTAGCCACTTCTCCACCAAATTTCAACACCGATCTCGGAGAATTTGCACCGGAATCTGAAGCCAATGATGCGCATGAACACATCCACCAATTTTTTCCCAATGAAACCCGTCCATTATTCATTGAAGTCACTGCTGATGACGGCTCAAACATCTTATCTATAGAAAATATCAAGTTGATGAATCAACATCTATCTGTCATCAAAAATGAATCACATGCTCGTGGAGATATGATCTCAGTATGGACCACTGCCCCGGGGATTGTGCAATTGAGTTTGGACGAAGAGGCAGATGGTATGCCGCTGGCAGACGTCACTTCTTGGGAACACATGCTGGAATTGATCTTCGAGGACAACACCACATGCACGATGACCAGCGATGATCAGTTGTTGAGTGCTGCAACGTATGCATCATCTGCGCTTTTGAACAAGGATTTGTCGATTGATTCAACGTGTTTGTATTTGGAGACTGGAAACGGCAGTGCAGCGCCTACAGCCTCCTCGACATTGTGGGTGCTTGAGGTTGATCCAAGCCTCGAAGAACAATATCGAAAGTTCCTTCAAGACGACCTTCGTTCAGAGTTTGACGAGTTGTCGGCGACTTCTTCTTTGAATTATGGCGTCGTTTCATTGGACTTGATTTCCCATGACATCGATGCAGGGACCTTCGAGAATCTTGCTTTGTTGATCGTCCTTGCGCTTCTGGTGGTCGTGCTTCTTCTTGCCATTGCCTTCCGGTCTGTTCCAGATGTCTTGTTCCCGCTGGTCGGTTTGTCTTCTGCTTTGATTTGGACCTATGGCGTCATGAATCTGCTTGGTGCCCAATTTACCGCGCTCGAAGTTGCTGTTGCACCTCTCGTTCTTGGTTTGGGCATTGATTATGCCATTCACCTTCAGCGAGCCTATTCTGCTATTCGTAAGGAGCATGAAGATCCTGCTGAGGCTTGGTTGCGATCTTGTGCTCGCCTTTCTGTGCCTCTGCTGTTGGCAGTGGTCACCACCGTTGCAGCATTCCTTGCCAACATTATCTCGCCCCTTCCACCATTGGCGACCTTTGGTTATGCTCTTGCCTTCGGTGTCGTTTGTGCATTTGTTTCGGCCACCGTCGTGGTCGGCTCCTTGCACGTCGTGGTTCGTGGTTTTGCAGTTAAGCTGGAAACACAAGCCATCACGATGCCAGGTTTGGTCGACAAAATTGTCGCCTTGCAGCAGAAACAACAAGTTGGCGTTTTGCTTGTGGCCATCTTTATTTCGGCAGCGTCCGTGTTTGGGGCAGCATCACTGGAAACGGATTTTGACCTAGGTGACTTCGTTGACCCAGATATGGAAATAATGAACGTAAGGGATGACTTAAATTCGAATTACGACAGTGCTGGATGGAAGTTACTCTACATCTTGTTTGAGCCAGTGGAGGGCGAATCTCACATCCCAGGCGATTCATTGTTGCTGGAACAAATTCAAGGTCTCCATCAAGATTTAACCTCGAACCACGATGTGGTTGGTACCGATGAACGTATACCGTCGCCAGCCTATGAAGGGCCCTATGTCGTGCTACGGGATGCCATCCTGAGAAACACTTCCTTTGGTGAAGCCCACAATCTTGAGGTCTATGATGGGGACGTTTATGTCATCGATTCAGATCTTGGTTGCAATCTAGCAGATGTCTTCCGCTCACTTTCCACGAATGCGAGTGTTGCCGATGCAATCAGCGGGGAGACTTGGTCTGAGCGGGTGTCGCAAACGGTTGCGCTTGATGAGACAGGCATCACCTTCATTCGAAACGAAGTGCGTGTTGAAGCCTCAACCTCAACACAAGCCGAGCGTGTCATCACTCAAGTCGAACGGGAATTAGGCTCGGATGGCGAGCGTGGGACCGTTCGTGATAACCTCGCAGAACATGCACAACTGCATGTGACCGGCGATCTGGTCGTTCTCCAAACCGTGCTTGATGGTCTCAGTGTGTCACAAGTCGAAACAACGGTCATCTCTTTGGTGGTCTCAAGCGTTGTCCTGTTGCTCTTGACACGACGGGTCCTGCCTGCGATTGTGGTGCTGTTCCCTGTTGCATTGGCTTCCCTTTGGGTCGCAGGTTCGATGATGGCGTTAGGTCTGAAATGGAACGTTCTGACGGTGATGGTGACCGCCCTCACCCTCGGTATTGGCATCGATTATTCAATTCACATGTGGCGGCGTTTCGAGGTGGAATTAGCACGCAGAGATACCCATTGGGAAGCGCTTCGTGCTGCCTTATCAACCACCGGTGTGGCTTTGATTATGAGTGCAATGACCACCGGATTCGGTTTCATGGTCCTCTTGTTTTCTCCAATGCCGGTGATTCAAGACTTTGGTCTAATTACGGCCGTGACGGTCTTCTTCTCGTTGATTCTATCTCTGATTTTGCTTCCGGTTCTGGTGGAACTTTCTGCTCGAAACAAGGAAGAAGTGGTTGAAGTGGGCGACGGTACGATCATCGAAGGCTGATCAATACACAGACAGTGCTGCGGTAATGTCGTCCATCACAAGACCTTGCTCTCGTGCAACAAGTGCCAAGCAAACCCAATGGCTTGCATAATTCAACGCCTTGGCTTTTCGTTGTGCTCTGCGTTCAACTTCCTGAAGATCCAACTGAGACTGCTTGGCAATGAACTTGGTCAGCCTTGGGGTAAGTTTTGACCGAGGGTCTTCCATATTTGTTGGGGCTGACACGGTTGATGTTTGGGCAGGCTTCGTACGTACCGGGAGTGGTGCAGAGCGAATTTCTGGCTTTGCTGGTGCTGATTCAGAAGCGGTATCAACCTCGTCAACATGAACCGGGTTCAGCAATCTCGATGGGCGTGGATGCCATCCAAGGGGTGAGGTTGTTCCTCCAAGAGGCACGCTTGATTCGAGTGCGTCCTGTGGACCAGTCAGCCACCCTGCTTTGATGAGTGCTTGTACTGCGAGTTCAGCTTCATCAGGTGACATCCATTCCATGTCAAAAGAGAGAATACGTTCGAGGTCCATCGCATCGAGTGCTTGACCTTCTCGAAAGCAAATCGCCAAGACTCGGACAACATCCTCAATGTCATCCTTGGCCATGCATCGATGATGCACCCACTGTTCAAGAAGGTAAGCCAAGAATGCAGATCATTCAATTCGCGTGAACGTTTTGTCTTCATTCATACGCCAAACACCACATTCCTCGCCCTTGTATAGGGTCTGGTCGAGGGCGTAATCGTATGCTCCACCAGCAGGTAAACCAGACCATTCAGGCACGGTGGACCCAATGGCGAACTCAGTTGCTGGTGGAGTCGGGACCAATGCGTCAAGAGCAGCAGCACCATCGATTGCAGGTTCCTCTTGTGCAGGTTTGGATCGAGGCGGTGGTCCCTTCAGACCCGCTGGTTTTGGTTTGGGCTGAGATGACCTCTTTGGAGGACCCTTGAGGGGCGTGGTTGTTACAGCAGGCATTGCTGTTGCAGGTTCACGCTCATCCTTCTGAACCTCGTCAGATTCAGGCTTTCGCTTTTTCAACTGAACGATGAGCACTCCGATCAAAGCCAATCCAATGCCGCCGCCTGCAACGAGGGTTACAGAACCAAAGCCATCATTTTGAGTCGCAAAACTTCGATTCCATGCATTATTTGTCTCATCGACTTCCCACATCTGTTGTTCAGCGTCCGCTTCCACATGAAGCGTCCATGAACCACTTGGCACCGTGATGGTGCTCCGTAGTGTGATGGCAGTGTTGGGGCCAATGGAAGCCACGACTTCACGACCAACAAGGGTTCGCTCACCATTTGTATCGGTGTAAATCGAGACATTGAATTGATCCTCAATGGCTTCTCCGAGGCTTGCCAATTTGATGCCGATTCGCATCGTGCCACCTTCGCTTTGACTGCCACTGACGTCAACTTCAGTGATGGTCACATCCGGCCCTATGCTGTTCAATGGGAGGGTCAACCAAGGGTCGAGCGCTGAATTTCCAGTTGAGGCTTGAAGCATAAAACCAGCATCGTCTTGGCCTTCAGCCCAGCAGGCTATGTTCGCCTGAGTTGGCAGTTCTGATGGGTCGCCAAGTGTGCTAAAATCAAAGACAAATGAGAACATGGTCTTGCCGTCATACACTGTAGAGGATTCTTTGCTTAGGGTGAGTGGCTCCCACTCCACTTCGAGCGAACGAACCTGACAAGTGAGCGTGAGGTTCGACGACCAAAGGTTCGCTTCTTCGATGTTCACGCCGATTTCTACTTCGCTCAGGTGGAACCTCGATGTGCCTGCACCAAGGGTTGAGTCGAGAAGTTTGGGAGCTGCGCCATCGATGCGTAAGGTCGGTATATCGATGCTCAGGAGTTCTCTGGTGGCATAAGGATCCCATATTGAAAGTTCAGTTTCGAACAACAAACCTGTTCCAAGGGGTGCTTGGAATTCAATGGAAAGTTGCCCATCAATCGCGGTTCCCGAGGTGCCTCCTGACCAGCGGTCATTCTGTAACTGACCACTCCAATACACCGAGACAGGGCCAGAGTATGTGGTGTTGCTTAGCATATGGCCAATCGTAGCGTTGAGTTGAATCGTCTCACCAGATGCAATGCTCCAGCCTTCGATCAAATCTCCTTGAACAGCGCCTTCGGCGTCAGTAAGCGATTCGAGATCAACGGTCATCTCTACCTCGTAGGTCCACTCATCTTGGAACACAAAGGATTCAATTCCATCATAATCTTGGATGATAATTTCAATTTGACCATCGTGGGTTGACGGTGTCACGAACGTCCAATCGATGGTGCCTGCAAAGTGGATGCTAAGGGTGGTCTGCTCGCTTGCGGTGCACGTCGGCAGCACCTGGATTCGTGCATCGAGCGCTTCACAGGTTCCGAGGTTGGTGTTGTATCGCAAGCCAAGGGTTGGATCATTACCAAGCATGAGGCTGATTCGAGTAAGATCGGTTAATCGATTGGTATCGGTTACTTCTACATGCCACGAAAATGACTTTGTTGGTTCGAGACGAGTTATTTCTCCTGTCGCATTCACGCCTTCAAAGTCCACCAAATCACCCTTTTCTGGAGTACGGCTTTCCCACCACAATGTCCCGTTTTCAGCGTTCGAATCCTCGATGGCATAGCCGGCCATATCCGTGCCTTGAAGCCAAACCCTGACCGTTTGATGGTCATTATTCGTAGAGTCGTTGACGTTCATCGAGATCGTCCAGTCGTGTTCCAGATTGGTGAAGGCGATCGGGTGAGGCTGATATTCACTGGCGTCAGATATTCCGTCTTGTGATGCATCGTGAAGGGATTCTATCCAGATGTGGCCCTGTACCGTTGCGTTTGAAAATCCTCCAACATCTCGGTAGGTGAGGCTCACAACCCGATCACTTTGTTCGTTGGAATAGGCACCATAGTCTGGCGTTGTGCTCATGAGAACTGGGCCTTCGTTGTTGATGATGATGGAACGGTTGTAAGCAAGGACCTCCAAGACAAGATCATCAGAAGTACGTGCTTCCAGCCAGACCCGTGCTTCACCAGACGTTCCGTTTGGTAGGATGAAATCAATGGCAGTTGTTGAGCCAGTGGTCAGCGTCGTCCATGTGCCAGGGTTGGTGTACATGCCCCCGCCAAGGTTTTGCGTCGCTTCAACATCCACATTGATCCTCGCTTCAATCAGGCCATTGAGCAATCGAGCATCAGAATTTGTGAATGCATGGTCCACGATGGCTGTCATTGGGGCTTCGCCAGGGTAGACTTCGTTTTCAGAGACCGTTGCGTCACCAAGACTGCTCATCGAAGATGTCATCTCGAGCACTTCAACAGTCATCTGCTTGTCGATGACGGTGATGGTTGGGGTGGTGTAGGAGGTGGTCACACTGCTGTTGGTCTGGACGGTCATCCGAAGGTAGGGGGTGGCACTGCCGTCGTTGATGGCAAAGGACCAATCCATTGTATCGCCCTCCTCACCCAAGGTGATTGTAGCCGTTCGATCAGAGGCTCGGAGCAATCCATCCGGATCATCGACATCGAAGGTGTTGGTCGAAGGTGTGTAGGTGAGGATGGCAGGATCAAGACCTATGATTCCAAACCCATCATACGTCGTTGGCTTGACTTCCAAAACGTAGGATGAAGCAGACCCATATGCAGCATGGAAGGTCTGCACAGTGGATAAAGCAGCATTTGGATTCAGACTTGTTGGCGGTGTTGTAAGGAATCGTGCTTCCTCAGCTCCAACTGTAATGCTGTTGAGTGAGGGGATGATCCATTCGTTCAATTGTTGTGTCGTGAATTCAATTTGATACTGAATCAAACTATCACCTGGCATCACATCGGTGAACGTGTGATTGCCAAGTTGCAGGTATTCAGATGATTGGTTAACCCCCAAAGGCCTCCAAAGACTGTTACCGATTCCAACCGTGTCTGCGCCCGTACGGTATTGCATTTCGAGGGTCGTCCCGGTAGGTGTTGCACCAGCAAAATCAATCCATAGTGGCGTAGCACTTGCTTCTGAGCCGGTTCGTAAATCAAAGATGTCCGAAAGCAACGTGCCGCTCTGCATGTCAGGGTTATGGTAAATCCCGGATACATCTGAGTATGCAGTGCTCCAAGAACTGAACCTCCAATTCGATGTGTCCCCACCTGCATAAATCAAGGTGCCATCAACGTTGATCATGTCAAAGTCATAGATTGCGTTGTGCAATAAACCGTGATTGTAGATTTGACCCGTTATTGGATTATAGCCTCGGATTTGGTCGTATTTTCCACTGTTTGAACGTCCACCAGCAATGACAATTTCATCATTGTGGACAACCGCCGCATGAGCTGAAATCTTGAATGGTAAATCGGTCCCATTGGTCCATGTATTGGTCGCAGGGTCGTACACTTCGGTGTGATTGGCGGGAGCGACCGTGGTTTGATTGAGGGTCACATCAAACATACGAACAACACCGCCAATGGCGTACAACTTACCATGGTAGGCAACCAATTCAAACGAGTGCCGTGGAGCACTCATATTGGCCATTGAATCCCACACATCTGTGGCAGGATTATACCGCAATGTTCTGTTGGAGAGGTCTGTTCGATCCCAACGACCCACGCCTCCAGCGACATAAATGAAATCATCAAGGGTGTCCATGCCTGCTAATCCAACACCTAAGGTGGCGGGCATCGTCGACCCTGTCGTCCAATTGTTGGTCATCGGGTCGTAGATGTGAACAACACCATCTGCTCGAACACCAGGGTTGGAAAATGCATGGTGGTCGCCTATGGCGTAAATCTTACCACCGACTTCCACGCATTCATGGTAGGCTTGAGCTTGGGGGATGGTATCTGGGCTTGGTGACCATGTTTCATTCGCAACATCGAACAGCTCGATCAGATTGGTTTGTGATTCATCACCGGAGGCACTTGGGTTTGGATCGTATCGGCCACCGATCAACATGGCTTCATCGGTAAGGCTGTTGTATCCCAAGCACCCACCCGTTCGCTCAAACATCATGGCAGGACTGGGTAGGCTTTGTGGTGAAATGCTTGGACGGTCAAGCAATGGCACCCCATTGCTGCTGCTCACCGTGATGTTCGAAGGTGTGAAGCCATCGCTGGCATTGAAACCAGTTGATGCTTTGATGGTCTGTGTGGGCGGTGTGGTGTTCTCCATTTCCACATGTGGTTCGGCTTCGAGGATCCCCGAATAAGGCATCATTACCATGGCCATAACTGCCCAGAAAACAAAGGTAAGATTGCTTACG
This sequence comes from Candidatus Poseidoniaceae archaeon, assembly GCA_013330285.1. Lineage (GTDB taxonomy): Archaea > Thermoplasmatota > Poseidoniia > Poseidoniales > Poseidoniaceae > MGIIa-L1 > MGIIa-L1 sp8160u. The sequence goes on along the minus strand of DUIP01000045.1, from coordinate 9 downwards.
CGGCTGCTG
>DUIP01000133.1 GCA_013330285.1 Candidatus Poseidoniaceae archaeon | reverse complement strand
TCGAGCCAAACAATTGAACCATCATCGTATACGAGCAATTCCTGTTGTCCATTGGCGTAGACTTGCTGGAGTACAGCATCATAGTGAAACACACTCGTTGCAATCAAATCACCCGACGCATCATCGTAAGATTGCGTCCCGCCACCTCGTGACCACACTTTCAACTGACCTTTCCGATGGGTAATCGACACGATGTCGTTCGCTCGTGGTAGTTTCTTTAGTTCAGCCCACGTAGGCAATTCAACACGCCAATGCTCCCCTGCATCTTTGCCCATTGCATAGATGCCTTTGTTGTAAAGGACAAACGCAAATCCATTTTCATGCCCGCATAGGGCAAGCGGCTCGGCGTCGAGCACATGCGACCAAAGTGACCCTACGGGATGAAGTGCAGCGTCTATGTTTCTACGGGTACGTAAATCACCCCGCTCAGGGCCGTTCTTGACAGGTTGACGACAATCATAAGCTGCCATTCTTGCCATGAGCAATTCATGATCAATCCATGTTGCTACCATGACATCGTTGGTCATGCATGTATGTCGTACGCCCATTGGGAATGGTTTTCGCACATCATCAATCGGGGCAAGGTGAGCATCCAGTTGTTGAAACTCCCCATCAATTCCTACGGCGAGATAGCCTTCTGAATGTGGAACAATCGAGAGGGCGTGGAACGGAATCACTGGAGGCAGTGTTCCCGTCATGGGTTGTGCTCAGCGGCAAGGTTTGTCAATGCTACCACGCAACAGAATGAAAAGAGAGCCCAAGTGTGGTGAGACCATGGAAGCACTCGGCGTGGTTCTCATTGCGGTGAGTGGCGGTGATATTGCTTCAACAAACCAGGCCGATGTTGTGCGTAACCTTGGCACATGGACTCAACGCTCGGACGTTGAAGGCCAACCATCATATGAATGTGGGAACATTCGGATGTGGGTTTTTCCAAATGGCGTACTTCGTGAGGACAACATCAATCATCGCTGGGAGTCTGTCACTGGCGAGGTTGTTTCTGAGGTCATCTTTCCTTCACGGCATGTGGCTGAAAGCGGCCGTGCATGCTTGACGCTCCATCCCATTGGCGTGATGCAATTGGACCCCCAAAGTGTGCCTCCATACGGTGGCAAAGCTGGAGATGCTCCTCCTCCTTCACCACGTTTAGCCGCATGGTGGCGTTCCTTGCTTGAACGAGCTGAAGAAGCAGATTTGGGTGAACACTTTGATGTTTCACTGGAGGTGACCCATCATGGACCTTGGCTCGATGTCCCTTGTTTATTCATTGAAGTTGGTTCGACTTCAGATACATGGGGCCATCAAGGGGCAGCCAAATTGCTTGGGACCTTGATTCATCAAGGGTTAGGTTTGGACGGCAGCACTGGCATTGGCTCTTGGAACGAATCCAAGAATCGAGGTGAACCAGTTTTGATCACCCTTGGTGGGGGCCATTATGCGCCAAGAGGGAACATGACAGCATCAACCGAGGGCATCTGGTTGGGGCACATGCTTGCAACCTATGCTTTACCGTTTGGAGAACCTCCACAAATGGGAGAAGTAGCCGAGGGTCTTTGGCGCCAATCCATCGACGCAGCCTTTGCCTCAACACAAAAGGCGTTTCCAGGAGGAAATATCGTGTTCTCGATGGACAAAAAAGCCTTCAAAGGTTGGCAAAGGCAAGCCATACGCGATCACTTGGAAGCCTTAGGTGCGCCCCTGCTCAAGCGTCAAGGTGTTCTTGACTTAATTCAATGAACTGTTTGTTTCAAGCATCACAGCAACAAGCCTCAAGAATCTCCTACACTGACAGCCGGTTAGGTGAACTCATGGTCGGCCTGTTTTCTCGAACCGTGGTCGCTGCTACCGTCCGGATGCCGAAATGGTTCGTCGGATGGGTTTCTCGCCGCTATGTCGCTGGTTCAACCATTGAGGATGCCGTACGTATCATGAAACGCCTCAGTAAGGAGGGCGCTTGCTTTACCGTTGATGTCCTCGGTGAAGAAATATCAACAATGGATGAGGCTCAATTCTTTCTTGATGAATACGTCCGAGTGCTCGAAGCGATTCGCACTTCAGGGCTTGATGCGAATTTGTCGATCAAACCAACAGCGTTTGGTCTGCTCATCGATAAAGAGAAAGGAATGGAGAACATCGAAAAGCTCGTCCAAATGGCAAATGAAAACGACATGTTTGTTCGCCTTGACATGGAAGACCACCGTGTGACCACCGACACCATACAAGTTGTCCTCGATCTACATAGCAGGGGATTAACCAATGTAGGAACTGTTCTCCAAGGGCGGTTGTTTCGAACACTGGACGACATTCATCACCTCGAGACAGAACTTGGGCCAGCCGCTGACTACAGGATTTGTAAGGGCATCTACCTCGAACCTGAGGAAATATCCTACACGAAGTATCAAGACATCGTGGATGCAACCAATGCCTCGATTGATCGAATGTTGGAAGCAGGAGCATATTGCTCCATCGCAAGCCACGATCTTCCTGTGATTGAGCATGCAAAATCTGCATTGGCTGCGCACGGAATGGGACCCGGAATTGAAGATCCACGGGACAATGCAGGTCCACAAAGAGAGTTCAAAGGCCCGGGGTATGAATTTCAAATGCTGCTCGGGGTGAGGGGCCCCTTACGACGTAAATTAGCAGCAGCGGGGCATCGAACCCGCGTCTACATCCCGTACGGTGAGAAATGGTATGAATACAGCATTCGCAGGTTGAAAGAAAACCCTACGGTCGGGGCTCAAGTCGCAAAAGCATTCTTGATGCCATGGACCAACAGGCCATAATCAACGTCGAGGTCGCTTTTTCCTTCGATTGTTGGGATTGACACCTTTTTTGACAATTTCTTTTGGAAGCACCGGATTTGGATTGTATCCAAGGCGACCTTCCTTCCAAGCCTGTCGGCGCTCCCTTGGAGTGCGTGGTGCAAAGTGTTCTGGATTTGGAGGTTCATGCAAATACATCCGCTTGATATCAGGCGCATCAACCGTGCCACGTAGTGTCCTTCCTCGGCCTGTATGGATGGCACGGATCCTCCACGTCTTTCCTTCAATATCGATGAGGTGGCCAGCAGTGTATTTGGTCTCCTCAGGGACGATTAATACATCTGCTTCAGAGTCTTCTCCTCGCGTCATTGTGAGTTTCACCCTGACCATGTCTGACCGGAGTGCTGATGCACGCGCAATGAGGCTTGCTTCAGCACGCTTGGCAAATTTACCATTCTTGAGTTCGATTTGGTTGATCTTCCAGAGTTTTTCTTCCTCTTTGAATACATCCTCAAGTTCAATCATTTCATCAGCATCGATTTCAAGCCGCGAAGTGCTCGAGGTAGGTCCTTCGGTCAAAATGAATGGAATTTCAACAACGGGCGGTGGGCGAAGATGGACTGTGTGAACCTTACTGCAATCAATGCATTTCAAGAGATAATCCCGACCGGTCCCTTTCGCCTTCTCTTTGAGAATTTCATGGCCAGTAAGTTCGTCACACATTGGGCAATGAACTGCATTTTCGAGAAGAACCTCTTCTTCATCAAAAAAATCATCCATAGGTTCGGTTTCCTCCATTGTGACTCCCCATGCTGAGCGCGGAATCCCTCTCGTTTGAAGTCACCGGCCAATGATGTGTTCGAATGCGAGGCTTCAAGGGGGTGCCTCATGAGGCCAATTCATGTCCAGTGGGGGTGAAGCGGGGGTGAAGGTCGACAAGACAGAAGCGCTTGCCCAACTGCTCAGTGCTGATGCAGAGCGAAGCCGGGACGAACCAGAAATTGCCGCCAATATTGGTGCACAACTCCAACACATGGGGCTTTCAACATGGTCGATTTCTGTCCAGCGACGACTTAGGGATGCACTCGGACGGCTTAAGCCAAAGCGAGTGATTGAAGTTGGCGGGGGGATCGGTCATCGTTCAGCATGGATTTACGACCTATTTACGGTGGATGGATTCACTCCAGAACGGTACGATATCATTGAAAACGGTGCGAAGTTCGCTGTTATTCTTCATCGACTTATGACCCGCTTTGAAGCAGAATCATACACCAAGATTGTCGTTGGCGTGCTCGATGCTCTTGTTGGCGAAACACTTGCTTGGAAGGCTGCTTCATCGACCGGTTTGGAGGTTGGAGATGCACCGATTCAACCTGAAGCTGATGCGATCATTGTCGATGGAATTTCAGCGTCACGAGCAAAGAATGTCGAGTTGATGCTTCCTTTCTTGGCCACCGGTGGTGTGCTGTTCACCCTCGAGCCTGACATGCCCGTTGGTGATGTCAAGGAAGATGATGAAGATGGAATGGCCTTAGTCGATGGATTTAATGCATGGATTGAGTTGATTCAATCCTGTAATGAAACACACCACATTGGCTTCATGCCCCTCTTTGGTGGCACCCTTGTAGCGATGGTGCAAAAGTGATTACGATTCCTCAGGGTTGGCAGCATCGATCAGTGCTTTGATCTGCAATAGCCCATATCCATACTCATCGTCATGCCCTTCTTGAGTTGGTCTTGGTAGGGAAGTTTGTTCAATCCATTCTTTGACTTGATTGATGTTAGCAATGTTGTCCTGAGTCCCATTTGCCGCCAGTTCTGGATTGTTTTGTAATAACAATGCAATGGCACCTGTGACGTACACCGTTGCTGCACTTGTCCCATCGCTCAGCGACCATGTTCCTTCTTTGTTGATCACCGCAACCGATTCCGCCGGCGCGACAAGTTCTGGTTTTTTGTGCGGGTCTGAACGTGGCGTAAGAATTGGAAGCGGCCAAATCCTTCCATTGTTATCACCAACAGAGGAGCCTTCCCAATGCGTGCCTGATTGAGTTACGCCGCCCACACAAATCACAGCAGTTTCACTGCAAGGTGTCGCCACATCACCGTCATCATCTGAACCTCCATCATTTCCAGCTGCTGCAATCACAAAGATTCCAGATTCCATGGCATCTTCAGCTGCTTGTGCAGATGAGCGGCCTGTTCCAAAATTGAACGGCAGGATTCCTGGTGCGCCGCCAAGCGATAAGGAAATGATGTGTGCTCCATTTTCAGCACACCAATCGATGGCCTCAGCGACAACAGTATCGTCACCTGTACCGTTTTCGGCAAGCGCTTTAGCCACGAGCAATTCGACTTTTGGCGCAATGCCCTTCATCCACCCGTCTGCAACAAGGATGCCAGCCATGCTCGTACCATGGCCGTGATCGTCGTATGGGTTGTTTGCTCCGCCAACAAAATCCTGCCATTTGGAAATGGTCAGGCCATCCAAATCTTGGTGGTCGGGGTTGAGTCCTGAGTCGACGATGCACACCGTGACACCCGCTCCGTTGAGGTTGACTTCGTCGACTTGAATCAGATCACGGTACACCTCTTGCGATTCCAATGCTGCGTCACCAGGTCGGTAACCTGTGAGTGCATCGCCGTCAAAAAGAATGAATCCGGTGTAAGCAAGGCTGACAATCATGATCAATGTGATTGAAAAACTCACAATTTTCTTAGCCGTTTGAATGTCCTCATCGAGTTGAGGTTTCATAGCCGTAGGGTGAAGGTGAGCATCTTGCACGTCGGGTTGGTTGAGCGATGGAATCGGGGGTAATGGTTGTGGGGCAACCACGTGTGGCGATTGATGCTGATGTTCAGCATTTTCCCAGAAGTTTTTGTTATCCATTTTGATCAACTAAAGGCTTGAACTGCTTCCTCGAGGGTGTCAGCAAACAGTTTTGCCTCCTCCTCGGTGTTGTAGAAATATGCTGAAGCCCTCAGTGAACCATTTTCATGCCCTCTGTCGTTGAACCATGAATGCACGCAGTGCTGGCCGCTTCTGACCATGACACCTGCTGCTTCATCAAGCAATAAAGCGATGTCATGTGCGGGTAAGTCGTGCATGAGAATTGAGCAAATTCCACCACGCAGCGAAGGATCAGCAGGGCCGATAATATCGACACCAGAAAGGCCACTCACGGTCTTACTCATGATCCTGTTCAATTTGATTTCATGCTCCTTCACAGCAGTCATGTCCAAGGCAGACAGGTAATCAATGGCAGCCCCTGTTGCAATCATGCCTGAAAAATGCCCAAGCCCGCCCTCGAAGCGTGCAGGTGGAGCAGCCCATTCAATTGAATCATAGGTCGAGGTTTGTACGGTTTGACCTCCTGCTTGAATCGTTCTGAGGTTGTCCAGAAGATCGTAGCGACCCCATAGGCCGCCCATCCCCGAGGGTCCGCACATTTTGTGAATTGAAAAGGCAAGGAAATCAATATCCAGATCTTGAACATCGACATTCATGTGAGGTGTAGATTGCGCCCCGTCGACGCAAATAAGGGCATTATGATCGTGTACTATTTTTGCAATCTCCTTGACTGGAAGGCTGACCCCGTCTAAATTACCGACATGACTCACTGATACCAATTTAAGCTTGGATCCTGCATCAGCGCAAGCAGCCTCAAAGGCTTCGAGGTCAAACGTATTGTCAGCATTCGAAGCAACAACGCGGTGGTCAATTCCTTGTTCCCGTTCCAGTTGGAGCCAAGGTACGAGGTTGGAGTTATGTTCTCGGTCAGTTGTTAAGACCACATCGCCTTCATTCCACTGCATACCATGAGCGACCTGGTTCAGGGACTGAGTGGCGTTGCGTGTGAAGACAACTTCATTCTTGTCGCTGGCATTGATGAATCGAGTTAACTTGGCCCGGGCTGCTGCAGTGTGTTGCGAGATCTTCGTTCCATATCGGTGCACTGAACGACCACCGCAACCAGGACTTGTGGTGTAATAGTCATGAATTGCATCAACAACCGAATCAGGTTTGAGCGTGACACAAGCATTGTCAAGATAAGCAAGATTAGGATCTGCACGAAGTGTAGGGAAATCTTCTCTTAGTTTTTTGAAATTCATCACCAGGCCTCCACATCGGAAAGGAAATCAAGAACAGGAGCGTTGATTCCGCAGGATGGACAGTCATATCGCGTTGGTGCTATGGCTTTGCAAGTTCGGCATGCACTGCCGACGGCAACGATCGTTGTGCAGCCTTTCGAAGGGCAAGGGAGTTCTATTTCTCCCTTTGAATTTCGTGAGATATTGACTTCAGCATCGCACTCTGGACACACAGATGCGGTATTGATTCTGCTTTGAGATGGTTCTTGATTTGAGAGTTCTGCATCGGCTGCAATAGCGGCCCTTGTTTTGACAATTGCTTCTTGACCGAGCATACGTTGTGGGTACCATATGACCATCATGAACACGGGGATGGAGGCAAGCCCAAACGTAACATGAACGATTAATGTGGTCATGCTGCCTATGACTTGGTCTGCAATGAAATGAGCCCCAGCCCATGCAGAGAGCATGGTTGTTCCGCTCCATGTAGCCAACATGAGTCCCCAGCCACCTAGAGAATGTTCTGCCATTTCCATTTCCATCAAGCGAACATCTTCGTGGAGGTGATATTCCTCTATGTGAAGGTCTCGAGTTTCGGTAACAGCCTTCCAAAAGAAGTAGATGAAAAACAGAACAACGAGAACGATCAAGGTCCCCATCATCATTTCAGAAGGGTTGACACCTGCGGGGAAACTTGGATTTTCTTGGTGATAGAGGACTTGTGCAACGACGAAGAGGTTCCAAAATACAAGCAAAGATACGGCGTGTGTTCTCATGATGGGGAACATCGTCCAAATCTGCACGGCAAACCAAAACCAGAGGACGATTGAAAGCATCATTTGTAAAAACACAGCACTCGAAACCGACTGGATGCCCTCGGCACCGATCTTCATCGGGTCGCCACCGCTCATCACCTCTGTAGACAGGGCTCCGAGCAGGAAGGCTACAGCACCCAGTGCCATTGTAATCCAGTGCTTTCTCTCCCATTCATGGATGGCGAGCTTGCTTTGAAATTGGACTTCACACTGAATTCGATCCAGTGGGCTAAGGAGTTCATGAAGTGTTGAAAAAGAGAAAAGTGGTGAAAAATCTCGCAGTCGAAATGGCATGTCACCATGTTCGTTTTCTGCGTCATCACTCGCTTCTGAGAGGACGACAGAGTCCGGACCCGCTTCCTCGCTCATGCACTGGCTAAGGGGTCAACATATGAGTTCTTTCGCTCGGCTCATCTCCATTTTTTTCTTGGAATTTATTCAGTGAGCATTAAACGGGGATGACAAGTGGCCCGGTTACAAGCCGAGATCGCATAGCCTGGTAGTGCGCGCGACTGGAAATCGCGTGGGCCCGTCCCTCGGGAGTTCAAATCTCTCTCTCGGCGCCATTTACGAGCCCAAAGAGGTGGAGGCGATGCTATGCTGGGATTAACAATTTATAGAAGAAAATGGAGTTCCATCTATGTCGCTCAAATCCCGTTGCTATGAACTGGCAGAGAGTTCACGGTTCCAGAATGCGATTCTTGCTCTGATCGTATTGAATGCATTTACCATTGGGGTAGAAACCTTCACTTGGTCCAATCAAATTACATCAACGCTCGAGGCCTTGGATGCTCTCATTCTTTGGGTGTTCATCATTGAATTGCTGATTCGTCTAATCGGGAGTGGTTTTTCCTTCTTCAAGGACTCATGGAATAATTTTGATTTTGTCATTATTCTCTGTTCCGTTGCCCCTTCAACAGGTCCGCTAAGTGTCTTGCGTGTCTTTAGAGTGTTTAGGGCCTTGCGTCTGGTTTCAAGCATGCCTGAGATGCAACGAATGGTCGAGGCAATGGTACGTTCTTTGCGTGGAATCGCTGCGATTGGGTGGTTACTTGTGATTGTAATGTATGTGTTTTCAGTGATGGGCACTATGTTGTTTGGGGATGGTGGTGAAGCTGGCGAATTGTATTTCGGGAACCTTGGATTGTCGCTCTATTCGTTATTCCAAATCATGACCTTGGAATCATGGTCAAATGGCATAGCTCGAATGATTATTGATGAACAAGGATGGTGGGCGGCTTGGTTCTTTATTGCCTACATTGTCAGTACTTCATTCACCTTCCTGAACATGTTCATTGCCGTCTTCACAAATACGATGGCAGCAATTGATATCGAAGATGAGGATGACAATGGATTCTCAAAAATCCTCATCGATCTGAGGGAAGAACTCGCCGATTTGAAAGCACACTTGATTGACCATGGTCACATTTCTGCAGAGGAGTGAATCTTCCTCTCGAATTGAACTATTGCTTATCGGATGCAAGTTCACTGGAGCCACCGGCGAGAATTGAACTCGCGACCTCCTCATTACCAATGAGGTGCTATACCGCTAAGCCACGGTGGC
>DUIP01000078.1 GCA_013330285.1 Candidatus Poseidoniaceae archaeon | reverse complement strand
TCCCCAATCACGGTACCGGACATCGAAATCGCTGATCCGAAAACAGTGGTTCCAACCAGACCCAGAAGGACTGCATCTTGTGTGTTTAAGTCAAGTAAATCTTGGAAGTTGAGGAAGACACCAAGCAACATCAAGAGAACGATAAACGATGTACCAGAAACGGGTTCAATACCTGTTTCACCCATCACCCGAACGGCGATCGCACCAAGCAGGAAGGTCGTCATAATCAAGACCGTGGCGAATACGAGCGAAGCAAGGATTGAGAAGCCACCGACGGTGAAAATAACCAGCATGGAAAGGAAGGTGACACCCATGAAAATTGGAATGTGCTTGAGTGGCCATTCATACCAACCCTTGCCTTCCATGTACTCTTGACTGCCTTCGCCCTTGAATGCAGAGCCAATGTCGGTGAAGATGTTGAGGAAGGTCTTGTACATCTTGGCGAGGCCAAACATTCCGCCACCAACAATCGAACCGATTGCAATGGTACGAACCGATTTACTGAAGGCGATCATCTGCAAAGCAGCGCCATCACCTGATGCATAGGATTGAATTGGCACGCTGGATTGAGACATTGCGTCATAGATTGGGAAGTTGAACCAGACCACAAGTGGAACAAGGAAGAACCAACCTACGAGGGTACCAAGGTTGACTAAGAATGCAACTCGGGTTTTCATGAACCAACCAATGGCAAACATCGAAGGTGTCAGTGCAATACCGATGTAGGTGTAGGCAAACGGGTTCCAAGAGGTTGATTCACTCCATTGAGTGTGGCCAAGCGAAATACCGTCTGCATCGATGCCAGAAGGCTGGTGAATCTTACCGCTGGAATAGAATGATGCAAGTCCATAGTCGCCAATGGCTAAGGTCTCAGCAAGGAAATCCAACAATGCAAGCTTACGATCGTTCACCCAAATCAAGGGATATTCAACGAGGAACAATCCCACCATGGTCAAACCGGTCCACACACCAATGGTTTTCAATGATTCACGGGCGTGTTCGACCGCACCAGTGTTGACATCTGATGCGATGTCCAGCATCTTGAGTGTGGCTTCAAAACCAGGGAGTGGTAATGGGTCTTCAACCAGCCACACCCTTCTGAAGATAATGAAATACATGATGCCGAGGAACCCTGCAAACATACTGGCGACAATACCAACGAATGCTAAATTGAAGGTATCTGCATTACTGATCAGCGGTCCAGTGGCCAGCTCATATCTTGCATCTGAAGCCAAAAGGAAAATCGCTGGGAAGGTGAAAATGAAACCCGTCGAAGCGTGTGTCGCACCCGTGGTTGCAGAGGTGGCGATGTTGACTTCAGATGGCGACCATTTGAGGGCCATACCAAGCAGGTAAGCAATGTACCATGCAGCCGAAATCGCAAGCCCGAGTTTGAGACCGATGTAAGCAGTGACGCCTGAAAAAACGGCACCAATCGCAATACCATAGAGCACCTTTCCAGTGTTCCAATGCGATACTTCGAACGATTCTTCGAGGTTTTTTTCCTCCAAATACTGCTCCAATACCCCGGTGTTGAGGTTGTTGTACATGTCGTCATCAAGCCACGTCAATGTACCCTTTTCAATGGCCTTGAGACCTTGAGGCGTAATTGGCTGGCGGTATGCAGATTTTTCGACACCCATGTAGGTCACATCCAGCGTGCGCATGGCGCACATGCTGTCGTAGACACAACCACTTGAATACCATTGCTGTTGAACGGGCGTGAAAAAAGAGAGACGCGACACATCTGCTTGGGCTCAACGTTGAGAAGAATCCTTGATTTTCCGAGCAGGAATGCCCCCCCAAACCTCACCGGCTGGAATGACCTTGTACTTTGGAACAACAGCACGAGAGGCAATCACTGCACCAGCACCAATTCTGACGCCAGGTTGAATCATTGCGCCAGTGCCAATGAGGGCGCCCTTTTCAATCATGATTGGACTGAAAATCAGTTCACCCCGCTCCACAAGGTGGCCGTTAAGGGTCGCTGTACCACCAATGACGACGTCTGCTTGTATGGTGACTAAGTTTGGGTCATTGAGATTGGCCGTGTTGATCTGGGCACCTGTTTCAATCGATGCGCCGGAGATTCTGAAGTAGGCATTGGCCACGAACGATGGAACAAGATGCTGTAGGAAGGGACGAATGGAGCGCCCAATTTGGCCACAAATAGCCCAACGAATCGTTGTCATCGATTGAAGTGGGACAATGGTGTGTTCCTTCACCCGTACATGCATGATGAATTGAAGCATGGCAGCGAAGAAAATCAAACACAGCATGTAGATGATGACGGCGCTTGAACCAATGAGACCTGTGTAAGATGCGTTCACCCAAGCACTATCCGTTGTGAGCAGTTCACTCGCCCAGTCATAGAACATAATTGCAGGAGCAGCAGGTAGGCCCCACACCACTGCCATGAGACCAATCACTCCGATGGAGCCAATGGTTTGCACGAATTGGAAGCCCCTCATGGATGCTCACCTCCGCGTACGCACCAAAAAGATGCTACTCTCATTCTGCTGGTTTGATTGCGACTTGAGAGGGTGCTTCGCCACGAGCGATGCGATCTTCCTCTGCAGCCACTCGAATACCCTCTTCAAGGTCGACTCGGCTCGTGAGGTAGGTGCCCGCTAGGATGACAATCGTGATGGTGAGAATCGCCACACGGCTGTCGAATGTTGAACTCGCAATACCATAAAGGAAGGTTCCGATCATTGCTGCAGACTTACCGAGGAAGCCAAAGAAACCGAAGAATTCTGACGTCCGAGTTTCTGGAATCAACATGGAGAACATCGAACGTGCTTGTGCTCCTGCAGCACCCATTGCAATACCGACGAACAGACCAAGAATGATCCATTGCATGGAAACGCCAATGCCTAACGGAGACCAAAGATTGTCTCGCATGAATGTCGCATAGCCGTCCACTGGTCCACCCTGGTCCACAACGCTTGGGTGCGTGTCACCAACGGTAGCAAGGCCATCTTCTGGCCCACCAACAAAGACAATCGAGAATCGGTGTTCCCTCATGTCAAATTCAGAAACAATTGCTGCGGCGTTCGCTGCGGTGATTTTCTTGACATCTTCTTCTTCACTGGTCGCTTCACCAGCAAGCATCGATGCACCGACAAGACCGATCAGGACAACCAGCATGATGAGAAGAGCTCCTTTGAAGCCAAGTTCCATACCTTGAATGTAGACCATAGCACCGCCAAGCAATCCAAGTAAAATCAAGATGAAGAGGCATACCAAAATACCAGCGCCTAAGGTGCTTGCCCCAGCGTCTTCCACACTGTAATCAGGCGTCGGGAAATTTGATTCAAACGCTGTTCTGAAAGCGTCATCACCTTCTGAAGACTCACCAATCCAACCTTCATAGCCACGATCATAGAGGGTGTCCAGTTGGTAATATGGGTCTCCTTCCGCAGGCTCAACCCAAGTGAACTGGAAGTCATAGCGTTCGACATCATCAACTGCGTTCTCTCGCTCCATTTCCAAAGGAGAGAATCCAGCAGCCACGACGGCGACGGCTGAATAGATGAGCAACGAGAGCATGAGAGCGAATTTTGTACCCTTGACATTCGCTAGCTTACCGAACAAGAGCGTCATTGGAATCGCTACAATGTTCACTGTGAGCAACAAGAAGATGTTCATGGCAGGGTTCAGTCTCAAGAC
>DUIP01000221.1 GCA_013330285.1 Candidatus Poseidoniaceae archaeon | reverse complement strand
GTTGCTGCGGTGATCTTCGGATTCGTCGCTGTTTCGAAAACAGTCGTCCAAGTGTTTGTGCGGCCCACTGACAATTTATAGCCCGTGGTTGAATACCATTTTTGGACTAATAAATTGAATTGTTCAAATTATTAGTTTTCCTTAAGTAGGCCCCCCACACGATGCCAAACAGGTGACATCATGAGTGCGAACGGGAAGGCCGACACACGCTTACCAGTGACTGTTTTGACTGGATTCTTAGGTTCCGGCAAAACCACATTGCTGAACCATATTCTTACAAGTACGGAACATAAAATGAAATTTGCCGTCATCGAAAATGAATTTGGAGATGTTGGTATTGACGAGAACATACTGGTTGAAAGTTCAGAAGAAACCCTCATAGAAGTCATGAATGGTTGCATTTGCTGCACTGTTCGTGGCGATCTCACTGAAGTGCTCGACCGAATGTATGACCGAATCAAAGATTTCGATGGCGTGTTGATTGAAACAACAGGTTTGGCAGACCCAGCCCCAGTTGCTCAGACGTTCTTTGTTGAAGACAAGATCTCAGAGCGGTACAAACTGGATGGCATCATCACCGTGGTTGACGCAAAGCACTTGATTCAACATCTTGACGATGAAAAGCCAGAGGGTATTGAAAATGAAGCGGTTGAACAACTTGCATTCGCAGACAGAATTATGCTCAACAAAATTGATTTGGTCGACGATGCAGAAATCAAAACGGTCGAAAGCAGAATCAAATCAGTCAATGGCTTTGCACCAATCTATCGGACTGAGAACAGCCTCATCGATCCGAAGGAACTCATTAACATCGGGTCGTTTGATTTACAGAGAACCCTCGACATGGACCCCGAATTCCTCGACACGGAAGCTGAACATGAGCACGATGCCCGTGTAACCTCGACGAGTTCAAAGTTTGAGGGGGAATTGAACGTCAACAAATTACAGAATTGGATTGGTGATCTGATGCGAACGAAAGGGGAAGATCTCTTCCGTTACAAAGGTGTACTTGCGGTCAAAGGTATGGATGAAAAGTTTGTCTTCCAAGGTGTCCACATGCTCTTTGGTGGCGATTTCAGTCGCGAGATAGGCCTATGGAAGGAAGATGAAAAGCGCGAATGTCGATTTGTCTTTATTGGACGCGATCTCGATCACGAAGCTCTTGAAGAAGGCCTCATGGCATGCAAGGCTGAAAAACTCCGATTCAAGGTGGGCGATGTTGTGTACGCGAACATAGGTCAATTCACAAAAGGAAGAATTCTAAAATGCTGGGATCAAGGGAATCCCTACAGAGTTGAAATCGAAAACGAAGAGAAATCAAATGTGTGGGTCCCAATTGACTCAGATGAGTTTGTTCGACCCTATGCTCGTCAAAACTTCTCTAAGTTGGGCAAGCTGATTCGTAAAAGGTGATTGAACCATGGCGAATCATGTTGTTGTGTGCAATGGATGCTGCTGCGGCCGAGTGGAAAAGGGCGCCATGAAGGTACCAATTGAACAGTTGAGAACCGCATGGGAAACCCATGAACTGGCCACTGATGTGAAGCTCATGATCTCTGGATGCCTCGGCCCCTGTCGAATGAAGAACGTTTCTTTGTTGAGAAGCGATGAAGGCGAAACTTGGCTCGGCAACCTCACAGAAAATGACCATTATGATGCTCTTGTTGAGTGGGCTATTGATGTCAAACAAAATGGTTCAGAAGCACGACTACCCGCGCGATTGGCGCAACTTCAATTTGACAATGATTGAACCTTCAATCCATGCTCACAAACCAATCTCATTCCCTTTCAAATCGAGAGGGTTTACTTGTGAATTTTGGACTCTTCAGTATGAGGATGATGGACAGTTCTCCATGCGTTTCTAGCCCCAATGAGCAAAGCATACATCACTCGCAAGGTCACATAAATGAACAATGCTAATCCGATCAGCACGATGAGTACATCAATTGGAGTTGCCCCATTGTCTGTGATCATTTTGTTCACTCTTGCTGTAAGTATTGCTTTTTGATAAGGAGTGCCGGGGGCAGGATTCGAACCTGCGAAGCTTTACGCAGAGGATCTTGAGTCCACCCCCTTTGACCGCTCGGGAACCCCGGCTTGTAGACCACGCTCGGACCTCCTGTTCTTGACTATTGCTCTTCGCCAAGGTCATCCAAATCCTTGGGCCGAGGTGGGGGCAGGCTGCGATCAAGCATGGCAAGATCGACTTGCTTTTGGGTGAATTCTGCCATGGCTTCTTTACGACGATAGACTGAGAAACCGAGGATGCCAGCTGCCAATAAAACGACAAGAACGGCAAAGCCAAGGGCATCGATGCCACCTTGGTTCCCATCCGGTTCATCTTTGACTTCCCCCATTGGAAGAGGAATATCGCCTGTAACATTGAGGATGGTGACGCTCAAACCAAGTCGTCCAATCGTCCACGTCTCAACGCTCCACCGGTATTCAATCCAAGACCCAGGAGCCAATGATGTAGCATTGCTTTCCAATACACGCCCATCGCTGTCTTGCAGC